>NZ_MAUH01000002.1:0-146197 GCF_001693475.1 Chryseobacterium sp. CBo1 | reverse complement strand
TGGATTCAAAACAAGAATACTAAGTAAAATAATGACACTCACATTTATCCAATTCATAAATGTTTTTGTTTATAAAAGAAAAATGAATAATATTAAAATAGCTATTGTGTGATAATGCACTACGGGTTAGAATAATCTGGTTTCTCTTTCTTTTTGCAGCAGAAAGTGCTTACAGCCAAAAAATAAATTTAGACAAGCGAAATCTTGTGCCCAATAAGGTCAAAATGCAAATCGATCATTCACAAGGTGAAAGTATCGTAAGGGTCGTAAAAGATCCTACCGTGAAAGAAGCGGACGAACCTACATTTGTAAGGATAAAGAACATTAATTTTAAAAATGGCATCATCGAGGTAGAGGTTCTAAGCCGGCTTCTTCCTACAGCTTCTCCAACAGACCGCGGATTTATCGGATTGGCATTTAGGATCAATGAAACCAGTTCCAAATTTGAATCAATATATATACGTCCGACAAATGGAAGAGCTGAAGATCAGGTAAGACGGAATCACTCCATTCAATACTTTTCTTTTCCAGATTATAAATATGAACGTCTGAGAAAAGAGAATCCTGAGAAATATGAGACCTATGCTGATATGGGTCTGAATGAATGGATCAAGATGAAAATTGAGATCAAAGGCAGTCAGGCAAAGCTTTTTTTAAACAAAGACAAACAGCCTTCCCTTATTGTGAATGACCTCAAGCAAGGAGCAGATATTTCAGGGGCTGTAGGTTTATTTGTCGATGTAGGCACAGAGGGCTATTTCCGAAATCTGAAAATTACCCTTTCAAATTGATACGTAAGAACCAACCGTTACAAATATTAAGTAATATCAATAAAGCTTTTCTTTCAATCTAAAATGAAAGAAATCCTGATCTCTTTCACAGAAATGCTTCGGATATCTCCTGAAATCATAAGTCATTATTATATCTTAAATTAGACGGCAAATAGAATGGTTGTGATACTGACATGTGAGGTTTTTAGCCCGAATCCAATCGCAATTGCTTATTTTTGACAAAATAAAACCCAATGATCTACCAGACATTTGTTCCGCAGGATCAATTGAACGGACTTGTAAAATGCTATTGGACAATGGAAAGTTCAGCAGATGAACATCTGGAAAAGCAATCGATAGTTCCTGACGGGTGCATGGAGATGATCTTTCATTACGGCGAACCCTACCGTCAGTATATGCGGAACGGAACAAGTGTAGTTCAGCCGAGATGCTTTGTCATCGGACAGCTGACATTTCCGCTGGAGATAGAACCTACAGGAATTACAGGTATCTTTTCCGTCCGTTTCCAACCCAATGGATTTCTGCCCTTTAATTCTACCATCCCTATCAAGGAAATGGAAAATAGAGCCGTTCCATTGGAAGAACTGTTCGGACAGGATGGACAGGATCTCAAAAATAAGATATGCAATGCGCAATCGGTGCAGGAAAGGATCAAGTTGGTAGAAATATTTTTGGTGGACAGGTCGAATAGATCTGACGTCAGTGACCACATTGTGAGATCGGCCGTTGAGACTATTTTAACAACCAATGGAAGATCGATCATTTCTGAACTTATCGTAAAGACCGAGATCAGCAAGAGGCAACTCGAACGTAAATTTCATTTGGAACTCGGGCTAGGCCCCAAACAGTTGTCAAAGATCATTCGACTTCAGACGACGGTCAAAATGTTGCTGACAGAAGAATTTACCAGCTTGACAACCCTTGCTCTGGAAAACGGTTATTATGACCAGTCCCACTTCATCAAAGATTTCAAGGAATTTGTCGGCGTTACACCAAAAGAATTCTACATGGAAAATTTGAAGATGAGTACTTTCTTTATCAGAGATTGATTAAGTCGCATTTTTACAATTCTGGGATTATGGAATATTGCAATTTTGCACTTTAAATCACCGTAAAAATGAAGACAAAAATAGTAAAAATCTCCCTTGTTGGAGCATTTATAATGCTCTGCTCCTGCACCTCAAAAAACCTGCACAGTATAGAAAGAGTGGAATGGTTGATTGGAACCTGGGAACATAGAACTTCGCAAGGAAGTATATATGAGGTATGGAAAAAAGTCGATGGAAAAGAATTGAAAGGCAAAAGTTACATGATCAAAAATAATGATACCATCGTCTTTGAGACCTTAAGATTGGTGCAGGAGAATGGAATTCTGTCTTATATTCCTATTGTTAAAGATCAGAACGGAGGAACTCCTGTACACTTTAAAGAAAGGGCAATGTCTGAAAATCATATGGTGTTTGAAAATACCATGCATGATTTTCCACAGTCCATCTCTTACTTAAAGATCAGTGAAGACTCTCTGAAAGCTGAAATTTCAGGAATAAAAAATGGAAAGCAGGAACGAAGGTATTTTCCGATGAGGCGTATCAGATAAAATCTTACCACATCTAAAAAGTATCTCAGACTTGAGCGGAAGCGTGACGTGGAAAATACAGTTTTAGCAATACAATAGAATACCTTTTTCATCAAACCAAAACTTTTCTGAGATACTGAACCGGTGAATGCCAGTCACTGTCTTATTATCCCCCTATGAAAGCTTTGCGATCACAAACCCAATGATCAGGGCCAGTAAAAATATGATAGTGATCTTCACGTAATCAGTTCTGCTGTTTTGCACTTCCAGATTCAATCTGCTGTTTTCCTGCCTCAATGTTTCCAAAGTGACCTGCAACGATGCCGTCCTTTCATTGATAGCAGACTGTACGTTCTTTTCGTGTAGAAAAGTGATCTCCTTTTTGTAGCTTTCCATTTCTGCGAGACGCTGCTTCTGTTGCTCCTGGAAATTCTTCTGAAGATCTTCCAGTTGTTTGCCAGAACTCGCCTGAAGCTTTTGGAATTCTTCATTTCTGACCTTTAGCTGTTCTGTAAAGGTTTTGTTATGGTTCACTACCTGTTCTTTGTAAGTTTTCTGGGCTTCAGTGAACTCCTCATTTTTCTTCTTCAGCTGTTTTTCCAAAGTTTCCACCTGTTCTGAAAACTGCTTCGTCACATCTTTTTTCACCTCATCGATCAACAAAGCCCTCGAATTCGACCTTTCGTGAGAAAGCTTTTCAGCAATGGAATGCAATCCTGCACCATAATCATGCGGTAAATGAAAACGCTTGTCCGCCAACTTATCCAATAACGTTTCATCGACCGTATGGCCGATGGCAGTAACCGTAATTGGTTTCATTGAAATAAATAATTCGGATAAGCTCAGGTCATTAAAGGTTTCCATACTCTGCCGGTCACCTCCTCCCCTGACCAGGGCAACAATGTCATAATCCAAAGCTGAAATTTCCTTCAGTTTGGAAATGATCGCCGTAGAGGAAGTGATATTGCAGCTGTGATCTGAAACATCAAAATACTTTGAAGAAACATCCAGCCCTTCGAAAAAATCCTTATGGACAATCGCATTATTGCCATAAATGTTTCCAATTCTAACTCTTTCTTCTTTGAGCATCTTATCCCTGATCAGGGTTTCAAGATCTTTTGATCCTGTCTCCAGTTTTTTCTGGATCAGCTCGTACCTTTCCAGTTCTTCTTCGGATATTGATCTTTCTTCCTGCTGAACGATCTCGTCAACCACAACACGGAGTTCAATGGAAGAATTTTTAATGCTCTTCTCAATAAACCCTCTAAGCGTATAGATCTCATTATTAGTGATCTTACTCCTGAGCAACGATGAAATGCGAATGCCAATTGAAGTGTGATCACCTTCTGAGAACAGAAGGTCATAGTAGTAGTTTCCGTAGGATTTACTACCACCAAAAGCATATCTGCCTTTCAGATAGATCAAATTGACCGTGGCATTGAGCTTCAGGGCATTGCTGAAGATCCCAATAACTGATGCTGGTGAATAGACTGGATATGTGACCTCTTGATCGTCCATATGATTGACTGTCGTTTTAAAAAAGCTGGATAAGCAAAGGTATTGCTAATTGAACTTAAATAAAATAGCTGTGTTTATATATCCTGAAAAAGTAAATTTTAAAACTGAAAGCAACAGTTACCTATACTTTAAAAGAATATATAATGCCTGTTACATTTAATTGCAGTAGAAATAAAAAAATCCCCAAATAATATGGGGATAAAAACTAATAACCATGAAAACTTTATATAAGTATTTCTTATACAAAATTATGGAAACTAAATTCATTTGAAAATGATTTGTGGTGTTAATTGTATTTAAAAAAACACCTGATTTTCCTAATTTTTCCTTAAAAATAATGGAATTATTTTACAGTCGAACATCAAGGTCTGATTCTCTGAAATGAAAAAACTAAATAAGTTTCAATAACTCCTCAGTCACCTTTTCAGAAGATGCAGGATTTTGTCCGGTGACCAATCTTCCGTCAACTATAGCATAAGGACTCCAGTCTTCGATCTTACTGTACACACCACCATTCTTTTTAAGCATATCCTCCACCAAGAACGGAACAACATCGGTCAGCTGTACTGCCTCTTCCTCAGTATTGGTGAATCCTGTAACATTCTTTCCCTTTACTAAATATTCACCATCTATTTTCACATCCTTCAAAACCCCTGGTGCATGGCAAACAAATGCTACGGGTTTATCATTGATATAAAAATCAACGATAAGCTGTTGTGAAACCTTGTCTTCAGCCAGATCCCATAAAGGACCGTGACCACCAGGATAAAATACCGCATCAAAGTCTTCACTTTTGACCTCGGATAATTTATGGGTGTTTTTTAATTTTCCCTTTAAAACCTCATCATTGTCCATTCTGCGTGTAGCATCTGTTTGAGATGACGGGTCTTCACTTTTCGGATCAATTGGCGGTTGACCACCCTTTGGAGATGCCAGTGTTATTTCCACATTTTTATCAGACAATGCATAATAAGGAGCAGCCAACTCTTCCGTCCAGAATCCGGTTTTCTGACCTGTATTTCCTAATTCGTCGTGACTCGTAATCACGAATAAAACTTTTTTGCTCATTTTATATCTGTTTAATTTATTACTACAAAGTTGGGATTTATCTGTGTTCTAAACACAGGATCCAAGTCACTATTTTCATGTGATCCGGATCACACTTTTTTTGATATGTAGACAAATGAAAATTATTTTATGTGTCATAGAGTTCCTTTATTCTGGAAGACGCTAAGACCTTCTATCTTGTTATTGATGGTCTTATATACGATCTCAACTGAAAAACTTGACAGCTCATACAGTACAAACTTTAGTCCATCCTTAGAGGTTTCACTGATGACCCTTCCTTCGGCTAAAGCCAATTCACATTGAGATTGAATGGGTAGATTTTTAAAATCGTAGTACGAAATAGACATATTACTATTATTTTATTTTTTATGATATTATATTTCACTGATCAATCGGAATGTAAGATTAATCCGTTCCTTCATTGGCACGGTAGATTTGGCGATCCGGTGTTCCCAGTTTTCCTGTAAGTCTCCTTTCATAATGAGCAAGGAACCGTTCGGGAGCGGCAAGCTGTATCTGCTTTGATGATGGTCTTTCTTTCTGAAATCAAAGTTTCTGGTCTGTCCAAGGCTGATGGATGCAATGACAGGGCGTTTCCCATAACGACTTTCTTTGTCCCTGTGCCAGGCTACGGAATCATTATGGTCACGATAGAGGTTTAGTAGAACCCCATTGAACCTATAACCGAATTCTAGTTCAATTCTTTCTTTTAATGCCAGCAACTCAGGCGTCCAGGTATTGGTATCCGATGTATTATTATCAGCCGATTCGTAAGATTTTTTGTCATCACCATACCAGGCAGTTAGTCGTGGGGTTATGACGGTCTTATCATACATTTTCTGAGTACGCTGTTCCCACGGAGCGGTTTGAAACAGATGGTCTTTTAATCGGTCAGCTTCTTCCTTGCTCAGGAAATTCTCCCTGTATTCCAAAAGGTCTTTTGGAAATTCATAAAATTCTTCTGCATCGAATAAACTGAGCTGGCCCATTGTGATTATATTTAAAAAATATTTATCTTTATATCATTCCATTTATGGAATATTTTTTTCATCATTTGTGTTTTTAGCTTCCCTTCGGGGAAGTTTTTTATAGATTGAACTTTAGGATTCCGCTTTCCAGATTACTGATGCTGCGTTTCGCCTCATCGACCAGGTTCTTGAGATGGGCGTGGTCAGGCAAATAATAAGGTTTGTAATCCTGAGGCAGAATCCCCCTTACATACCGCCATATCTGTACAACATCTTTTAATGGAATATCGTATGAATCATAGAATGTATTGTCCGCGGCTACTGTTAAGCTCGTTTTATTTCTTTTCACAAAGGTTTTGAAAGTATACCCTTCAGTGGTAATGAACATATATTCTTTTCCCTTTTTTAAATCATCCAACTGCTCAACATATTCACCGATGACACATGTTCCGTCAGCAAATGGCGGCATAGAATCACCGTCAGCCATAAATCCCCTGAAGATGCCATGACCCAAAAAGGGCAGCTGTATCCGTGGAAGGTTTTCAATATATTCGGGATCGCTGAATCCGTTCAGATAACCCATGGAAGCCTTTTGGGGAACAATTTCAATATACTTGTTTCCTTCAGGGTCGACCACGACGGGCAGCAATATTTTATTGCCCGGCAGATTGACCATCTTGTCCAAAGGATATTTTCGGATATCAATACTAACCAAAAGATCGATGCTGATCTTATGATATTTGGACATTCTTAAAAGAATTTCAATTGGCGGTTCAGACTTTCCGTCTTCATATTTTGCATAACGTTCCCTTGTGATCAAAAGATCGTTCGCAATCTTTTGTTGTGTGATTTTTTTTTGATCTCTCAAAAACCTGATGTTTTCTGCAAAAATTGACATTGGTATAATTTATACCAACAAAGATAATAATTTTGGTACAATATGTATCTAATTTTGTCAAATGGAAAGAGCAATTGCACATATGGATCTGGATACTTTCTTTGTCTCCTGTGAACGGCTGAAAAACTCTGTATTGGAGAAACAGCCCGTGATCATCGGAGGTGGCGACCGTGGTGTGGTGGCATCATGCTCGTATGAGGCCAGGAAATTCGGTGTCCGTTCGGCAATGCCCATTAAGATGGCCTTGCGTTTGTGTCCTGAGGCCAAAGTGATCAAAGGCGATATGGAATACTACTCCAATATGTCGCACCTTGTAACAGAGATCATTCAGGAAAAAGTTCCGGTGCTGGAAAAGGCAAGCATTGATGAATTTTATCTGGATCTGTCAGGAATGGACCAGTTCTTTGGTTGCTTTCAATGGACCAATGAGATCGTCGATGCCGTTACAAAAAATACAGGACTTCCGATCAGCTTTGCTTTATCAACGAATAAAACCGTTTCAAAGATCGGGACTGGTGAATCCAAACCTGTCGGAAGGTTTGAAGTTAAAGAAGCCCATATTCAAAATTTCTTAAATCCGTTATCCATCAAAAAGATCCCGATGGTCGGATCGGAAACATTCAACCTGTTTTCAAGATTGGGTGTCAAAACGATACAGACCCTTTCAGAGATGCCGGTGGATGTTCTGAATCAATTGGTCGGTAAAAACGGAACCGTATTATGGAAGAAAGCCCACGGAATCGATGAAACCCCTGTTGTCCCCTATTCCGAAAGAAAATCAATATCAACGGAAGACACATTTTCGCAGGATACGATCGATATTCAAAACATCAAAAGCATCCTATCGGGAATGGTGGAAAAGTTGGCTTTTCAGTTGAGACAGGAAAAGTGGCTGACCTCAACCGTCTCTGTAAAAATCCGGTACTCTAATTTTGATACGGAGACCAAACAGTGCAGGATTCCCTATACATCAGCTGACCATACCCTGCTCCGGTATGTTCTGGAATTATTCAATAAGGTTTATACCAGAAGAATGAGGATCCGACTGATCGGTGTCAGGTTCACCGGTTTGGTTCACGGACTTCATCAGATGGATCTTTTTGAAGATACGGAAGAGCTCATTTCACTGTATCAAACGATGGACAGGATCAAGAACCGATTCGGCACCTCAAGTGTAGGAAGGGCGTCGGGTTTTTTAAAATAGATAAAATATAGCATTATGTTTCTCAATTGCCATTCCTATCACAGTCTCCGGTACGGAACTATTTCCATTGAGGATCTGGTGCAGCTGGCTGATGATATGAAGTTAAAGGTCTTGGCATTGACTGACATCAATACCGTGACCGGTATCTATCAGTTTTACAAACTTTGCCAGGAAAAAGGGATTAAGCCGATTGTCGGTGTGGATGTGCGGGTTGAAAATGAGCAGTATTATATCTGTCTTGCCAGGAATCCCAAAGGCATTGCGGAGGTCAACAGGCTTTTGACCAACTATAATTGTGAAGGAGTTGAGATACCTAAAGCTAATCCACAATTGGAAAACTCTTTTGTGATCTATCCTTTGCATAATATTCCTGAACATCTGTTGGAACATGAATTTATCGGCATCAGGCAGGATGAGCTAAACCTTCTGATGAAACCTGAATTAAAAAAGTTAATTCATAAAATGCTTATCCTTCATCCGGTAACTTTTAAGACAGATGGAGAATACGAATTACACAAAGTTTTAAGAGCGATAGCTGGCAACACCTTGCTCACCAAACTGACAGAGGATGATTATTGTAAGGATAATGAGACCTTTATCGGTAAAAGAGGACTGTTGGAGAAGTATTCGCAATATCCCGAAATTATTGAAAATACCCAATATATAGTCAATGAATGCAGCTTTGATTTTGACTTTAAAACACCGAAAAATAAAAAACACTTTACCGAGTGCAAGGAAAATGATTTTAAACTGCTGAAAAAGCTGGCTTACGAAGGATTGTACAGACGGTATTCCGTCGATAACTTAGAGGCGAAGGCAAGGGTGGACAAAGAACTGGCGGTCATTGACCAGCTGAATTTCTGTGGTTATTTTCTGATCACATGGGATATTGTCCAGTACAGCAAACGGATGGGCTTTATGCATGTCGGTCGGGGAAGCGGTGCCAACTCTATTGTCAGTTATTGCATTGGGATCACGGACATCTGCCCATTGGAACTGGATCTTTATTTTGAACGGTTTTTGAATCTGAACCGAAAGACCCCTCCTGATTTTGATCTGGATTGGAGCTGGAAGAACCGGGATACCATCCTGCATTATATTTTTGATAAATATGGAAAGGATCACGTTGCCTTTTGCGGAACCAATGTCGAGTTCAAGACCAGATCCAGGTTTAGGGAAATTGGAAAAGTATTTGGGCTTCCGAAAGAAGAGCTTGATCTGCTTTCCAAAAAACCGAAAGACCAGCACGATCAGAACTCCATTGTCCAGGAGATCTACAAGTATGAAAGGTTACTGATTGGTTTTCCCAATCAGAGAAGCATGCATTCCTGCGGGATCCTGATCTCCGAAGAGCCGATCACGGATTACTCCGCTCTGGAGTTTCCTCCAAAGGAATTCCCGATCGTACAGTTTGATATGCATACGGCAGAAGATATTGGCCTGGAAAAGTTTGACATTCTCTCGCAAAGAGGACTGGGAACCATTAAAGACGCAGTCAATTTAATCGAGGAAAAAAGAGGCATTATTGTAGACATCGAGGACACAAGAATTTCCAAGAATGAGGCTAAGTGCAATGAATTCCTCAGTATCGGAAAAACCATTGGCTGTTTTTATATTGAATCTCCGGCAATGCGTGGATTGTTGAGAAGACTGAAATGCGATAATTACAAGGTATTGGTTGCAGCCTCCTCCATCATCCGTCCCGGTGTGGCACAGAGCGGGATGATGCGGGAATACATCTTCCGGCATAACCATCCTGATCAGTTTGAATATTTTCACGAGGTCTTTGAAAAGGAATTGGGTGAAACCTATGGTATCATGGTGTATCAAGAGGATGTGATCAAAATCGCCCTTCATTTCGGCGGCGTTTCTGCGGAAAACGGTGATGTCTTGAGAAGGGCAATGAGCGGCAAGGGACGTTCATTATCTGCCTTACAGAAATTAAAAGATGATTTTTTTGAATACTGTAAGAAGAAAGGGCATTCCGAACAATTGTCCCAGGAAGTGTATCGGCAGATCGAATCCTTTGCAGGATACTCATTCTGCAAGGCGCACTCGGCTTCCTATGCGGTAGAAAGCTATCAGAGTCTCTATCTGAAGGCTTACTACCCTATTGAATTTATGGTATCCGCCATTAATAATGGCGGTGGATTTTATAGAACGGAAGTTTATGTGCACGAAGCTAAAATGGCAGGAGCAACCATCCATAACCCCTGTGTCAACCTCAGCGAATTTCAGACGACGGTCTATGGAACAGACGTATACCTTGGATTGATGCACATCGAAAAACTGGAGGCAACGGTCAAGCAGTTTATTCCTGAAGAAAGAAAAAGCAATGGGGATTACAGGTCACTAGAGGATTTTGTCAAAAGGGTCAATATCGGTATTGAAACTTTACAGACACTCATTTTTATCGGAGCTTTCAGGTTTACCGGAAAACAGAAACATGAACTGCTGATCGAAGCCAGATTCCTATTCAATAAAGGTCAGTATAAAACAAAGATCATTTCTTTATTTGATGAGCCTCAAAAGGACTATCAGCTGCCTGTTATTCAGAGAGACCGCTTTGAAGATGCTTTCGATGAGATAGAGATATTAGGCTTTCCTGTCTCCCACTCCATATTCGACCTGCTTAAAACAAGATACAGGGGTCATATGATGGTAAAAGATCTTCCCAACTATCACAAAAAACAGGTAAAGATGCTAGCCTATCTGATCTCAAGAAAGCATGTGCCGATCAAGAAGAAAAACCATCCTGGTAAAAAAGATGATATGTATTTCGGGACTTGGATCGATGCTGAAGGCCAGTATTTTGATACCGCCCATTTTCCGGACAGTCTGAGAAAATTTCCTTTCAAAGAAGGAGGAGTCTACCTGTTGCTCGGAACAGTTGAGATAGATTATCATTTTCCTACGGTCACCATTACCAAGATGGCAAAGATGCCACTCATAGCAGATCCACGGTATTCCATGGATCAGGATAAAGCACAGGAGATAGAAAGGGGGCTACGGGAAGATGTGAGTATGACATCCAGAGAACCATACCCGCATGAACAGGAGATTAATCTGCCGAGGCAAATGATGAAATGATGAGCATGAAAAAAAAATTATAAAACCTATGAGTGAACTCAATTTTCTATGAAAAATGGATCAAGGCAGTCTAAATAACATTCTTGCTAATTCTCATATTTATTTGTTATATCTATAAACGAACTGAGACTTCATCCCCATTTGCACTTACAGATACCCCTCGAGTCTTAAAAGTTTCTTCTGATCTTGATTGTATTATAAAGTTAAGACATAGCAAAATTGTGCCTTAGCAGATCATATAAATAAGTTAAAAATTAGCATTATGTAGAATGTAGAACTATAATATTATTTATCTACATTAGTATGAAAAATAAATTTAACTTCAAATCTATAAAATGGAAATATATAATTGAAATATAATAGTTGGAAAAAAATATTAATCTTCCACATTACCGGTCAATCACAGATCAGTGGGATGATTTATGAAAAATCCGGTAACTTAAAAACTAATTACTAAAATGTACACATCAAAATTTATATTCGTTATTGTATTTTTCTTCTTTGGTTTTATTAAATCAAACAGCTATAATACTTCGGTGGTTGACAGTTTGATTTCTGTTACCGACAATCTATTATATTCCAATAAAATTAATGATGTGTCTAAAAATGGACAATTGATATTACATATGTCCGAGTCAATGGATTATGATAGGGGAAAATTGTACGGAAATTTTTACCTGGCTATGGCATCTAGAATAAATAATGATAAAGAAAATCTGGTTAAGTATACTTTTACATCGGAAATTTTAGCTAGAAAGCAGAAAGACAACTATGTACTTGCCTACTCACTGTTGATGAAATCGACAATTTATAAAGAGGCTCAACTTTATGATAAAGCTTTGCGTTATATTAATCAGGGATTGAAAGTATGCGATGAAATCAAAGAAAAAGAAAAAAGGCATTTTGTAAAAGGAAAAATCATAGTCTATAAAGCCATTTGCTTATACTACTTCGGAGTTGGGTCCAAAAAATTATTAGAGGTCAATCTGCTCGCTATGCAAGAACTTCAAAACGCTGGAAGATCTTTTGGTTATGATTACAATTATTTGAATATTGCCAACACTTATGAAAATCTGAACAATTTAGATCTGGCGGAATACTACTATCATAAATCAATAAAAGTTGAAAACACCTCACTAAGAAGCTTAGGCTATTACAATCTTGCTGCAATCGCCTATAAACGGGGCAAGATGGATACCGCTATAGATTACAATACCCAATCTGTAGATCTGCAAAAAAAGGAGGGAATTAAAAGATTATCTGACATTTGTGAAAATTACAAACTCTTCTGCGACATATATGGAAGATTGAATGACAAAGCCAAAGTTGACGAAAATAAAAAACTGTTTGACTATTACCAACAAAAGGAAAGGGAGGCAAATCACGTATTCAATAAAAAATTACTTATTCAATTGGTAGATACAGCAGAGAAAGAACAACAAGATCTTGAGATAGGAATAAAAAAAGGAAATAACATTTCTATCATACTTACTTCGGTCATCAGCTTTTTATTAATTGGCATTTTATATATATATAAAAGAGAGAGCAAAAAGAATAAACAAAATCAGAAGATCATTGAACGAAAAAGGGAAAAGCTTTCGGAATTAGGTAATAAAGTAAATGATGCTTTTACTGAAGTTTTGGAACTCGCAAAAAAGGATGACCCCGCATTTATTCCAAGATTTAAAGAAGTATACCCTACATTTTACGATAATTTACTTTCTAAATGTCCTGCACTTAGTCTTGGTCAGATTCGTTTCTGCTGCTTGTTACGACTTAATTTTTCCACAAAAGAAGTTGCCCATTATCATCATTTGACAATTAAAGGTGTACAAACGAGAAAGACAAGGCTCCGTAAGCAATTGAATATACCTTCAGACGTAGATCTTAATAAGTGGATGATGGAGGAACTCGATTAAAAAAAACCTCAAAAATTGTTATAATAGCTATTTTATTTGCAGTTCGGATGCATCATACAAAGGAATTCGCTGTAATTTTATACAAGCGGGGCTTTGTATTTTCCGATATTCCGACCTTTTAAAAATTACAACAGATTAGGTGAAACAAAAAACATACTACACCAAAAAGAAATATCAAATCTTCTACAAATCCTTTTAACTTTACTGTCTCAAAATTACTTTTACAGTTATTCACATATTTTTTACTCTCCTACCGTTCCAAAAAAATTTCCCCTAAAAATTAATTTCCCCATACTCTGAAGCATATGGGATTTTTTTTGAGGTCTTTAATATCGAGGTCTTATATTGATCTTAAAAAAACACAGAAAGTTTACTATTCGAAAAATCGAATATAAAACCTGAATCTGAAAATCATATCTAAAAACAGAAAGTAAACACATTCCTAAACATTAATCCACCCCCCATACAACATACTGATTTACAAATGTTTAAATTAACACAAATCCACTTGGGGTACGTATGAAGTATCTTACATATGTTGCTTGGATCGGTCATTTATAAGTGTAGTACTATTGAGGGATTACATTTTTTTTAGATCCGCATAAAAGATATTTACTTTGTCAAACATTTTGAAGATGAGTTCAAAATTCCTGCTAATATAATTGAACCTCCCGATAAATAGATTTTTGTAATTATCAGAAAACACAATCCTCTATATAGTTTTAGAGCCCATTATGCATCTATCATTATCTCAAGTTTAAAAAAGTCACCTACATAAAGCAGAAACAGTTCTTATTGTAAACAAATATAACAAACTTCTCAAACAACCTTCAAACAAACATTATATAATTTATAAAAAATGAAAACACAATTTGACCTTAAAAAAGCTTTTATGCTTTCAGTATTAATATCTTCTTCTACGATATATGCGCAGGTGGGTATCAACACCCAATCTCCAAATACAATTTTTGATATTAGCGCCAAGCGAGATGCGGCTGGAGATCTAACAAGCAATGACCAGACCTTTGGACTGCAGGCTCCACGTTTAACGAGGGCAGAACTTACCAACAATACGGCAAACTATGGGAGCAACCAAAACGGGGCATTAATCTACATTACGGATATTTCCGGCGGAACGAATGTCGGACAGCGGGAGTACATAACAGATCCTGGATATTACTACTTTGATGCAACTGCCAACAAGTGGCAGAAAATAGTTAGTGGCACAGTCGGTGGAGTCTACACCGCAAGCAACGGACTGACAATGTCTGGTAACCAAATAAATTTAGGTGGAGCACTTACGGGAGCGACAACTATTTCAAATGTCTCATCAACAAACAAATTGGCAGTGAAGGGAGACGGTGTGGATGCCATTAATTTCGATGAGAATACCTTAAGTATTGACGCTACAAATAACAGGATTGGTATAGGTACCTCAGCTCCATCAGAAAAACTGGATGTTGATGGTAATGTACGATTCAGAAGCATACCTTTTGTTGGGCTTACATCCGGAGATGGAATTATGGCAGTCGACAGCAACGGTAAAGGTAAGAAAGTATCGTCCGATTACCTGCAATCAGTAATTAACACCAATATCTATACAAATGATGGAAGCCTTAATGGAAATCGCAATGCGAATCTAAACGGTTATAATTTAGGATTTACAGGAAATGGAAATGTGGGTATAGGAACTAATAGTCCATCTGAAAAACTGGATGTCGGAGGAAATATTGCTGCTTCAGGAAACGGCAGATTTTCAAATAAATTGACTGTAGGATCTAACTGGACTGGTGCAGCGGTTGCTATCGATAATAAAAACCAGAATGAACCTATATTAGCCTTATCCGGTACAGGCTTTAATAGACGCGTTACAATATTAGATGGCGGAAATGTAGGGATAAATACCACCTCTCCTTCACAAAAATTGGATGTCGATGGAAATGCAAGATTTCGTAGTGTGCCATCAGGCAATATGAACTCTACAGATGACTACTTGGCTGTTTCGAGTGATGGCACATTGAAAAAAGTGGATGTTAACCTACCTGCTTTAGGCTTATACGCTGTCACTACAGGGTCAGTTAGTCACTCTTCAGACGGTAATTTAAATAATCTGAATTTCAACAACACAATCAAAAGGGATGGTAATTTCATAGCTACCTCAGTGAATCAAAACACATTTATAGCTGTAAAAGATGGATTGTATACGGTGGAAGTATGGGCACAATTCAGCAATGTACCCGAAGCTTCTAATGACAATACAAGAGGATGTAGCGTACAGATTTCGTCCACAAGCGGAGGGAATACTGTTCAAGCAAGTGGGGACAGATGGAATGGTGGACTGGGAACTACAGGTCTTACAAAAACCTTTTTACTCAATGCCAATCAGAGTGTATCAATATATACGCGTTGTATTAGAACAAATAATCCAAATTATGTTACGGAACCTAATTCAAATATATTCATCACTTACACACCGCTTTAATACATTGTTTAATGTGTATTTCGATTTCAAATAACCTATTGATTATCGGTAAAACTATGGGATTTTTGACCGTCATTTATTTTTTTTTAATTGAATGACGGTTTTTACCAGCTTACAAAATAATATTTAAAAAACTTCCTAAAAGATCGTTATGATTTTTCCTTCATATTGTTAAGATGCTGTAATTTGATTATACTTCTTATGACTATTATCATAGTAACAACGTCTACAATGGGAAAACAGAAGCTAACCTTCATACTACAGATTTTTAAAACTTGTTAAAACAGTTATTGATATATGAATTTCAAAAGTATTACCATTGGTAAGTTGATCAAAATAAGAGTTAATGAACGTAATATAGAAATATCACGTATTTGCAAATTTTTAAGTAAGTCTGAGAAAGAAGTAGAAGATATGTATGCTTCGGAAAGTCTTGATTCAATGATATTACTGAAATGGAGCAAGCTTTTAGAGTACGATTTTTTTAGATTATATTCACAGCACCTTATCATGTATGCTCCTATAAGTGAGAAAAGTTCTAGTGCCTCAGATTTAAAATCAGTTCTTCCTAAATTTCGAAAAAATATTTACACAGTAGAAATAATAGATTTTATTCTGAGCCAAATAAAATCTAATGAAATGACAAGGAAAGAAGTCATTGAAAGATATAAAATTCCAAAAACAACGCTTTACAAATGGATTGCAAAGAAAGGATCAGGAAATGAATAAAGGCATTCAATAATGCCGATAAAATTGCTGTAAATAGCTGTTATTACGTGGAAAGACACTGATGCACACTAAATTTGGAGTTAAGAAATTCTGGCAGTAATGGCATTAAAATTCGTAGTAGTAACTAAATAAAAACAATTAATATAAACAATACCAAGACCATAACATACTCTTTAATCCGATAACAGCTTATTTTTAAAAACACAAAAACTATAATAATACTCAACATACCCTCCAAATTGAGTTGAGAGTAAGCATTTATTAAATTAAGGTGGTCTTGGTTTTTATAAATTGTTCACATTTACTAACAAATTATAATTTTAATAAACTATGATACGGCTAATGATATTGCTAGATATCATTAACATAGAAACTTTTTTTTCATTCGTTTGTAGATTCTTGCTCAGAACTTTCAGAAATCACAACATATATATTGGTTACCAATACCGCCTGACTATCCAACAGCTAACGGCAGCAAGCATCGGGACAGCCGATAGTAGAAATGAGGACCATCAAATCAAAGACTCGATTAAGGCAAGTTTTTTAATCATTATTACCTAAAGGACAATTAATTAATATTCCGTTATCGTTTTCAGATGATCAACAAGACCTATCTTACCATATTATGAAAGGCTCTTGAATAAGTTCTAGAAAATAATATAGAAATAAATAATATGACACCAAACTATCATAACATTTTTAAGGATATGATAAACAAAAATTATCCGAATCTAAAAATAAATTGTGAAATTATATTGCAGAAAGAAATATTATCAGTCTTGGATGTTATTGCGCTGAATAAAATATTATCAGGAAATCTTAATGATGATCTAAGAAACAAAGACCAGAAATATCGGGCATACAATGAATGTGCGATTATAGAAATATTACAGTATGGGCAAAAACACAAATTTAACAATACACATTTAGCTAAGCATTTCAACTTAAGCCGCAATACAGTAGCTAAATGGAAAAAGATATTTCTGCTTTAGTTTTAAAAACTCTTTAATTAAATATATATCACTTCCAGGTCAAAAAGCCGACATTACAATTACCAATACCTTTCATATAGTTCACTATCATTGGTAAATTGAAGATCATTTATATTGTATCGATAAAGTTCAGCTTGTGATTTGAGAAAATTAATAAAAATTTTATAATCATCAGATAAATACGTTTAAATCCCTATTGGAACCGCTAATTTTCTAAAAAAACGATTCCGCCATTGTTCTATAGAGTTGGATGAACGGCACTTTTCCTTTAGGGTCAATAGACCATTGAAAAATGCCGGAGATGAACACTGTTATCTGCTACATAAGGTTTATAGCGTTCCGCAACCTGCTTGTCTTAATCGACCTACATCATAACTTTAATATCTTTCTTCTCTACTTTTTAATTAAGGTTAAAGCTTCAGTAACATTAAAGATGCCCTTGGATCTGTACCAAGGGCACTTTTTTATGATTGCAGTTTTCACTTCTGACCATTTCATCACTTATGTACGATTCTATTACCAATCATTCCTTTGAGCTTTCAATACCAGCGACCTCAAAGGCAAGTTTTCTTTTGACTCTTCCCTTTTACGCTCAGCTCACCTCTCAATATCCACCCCTCAATATCGGTCAGAGCCGCTCCTGCTGTCTACTATATCTAAATTTCTCCTCAAAAGAGATTGCACATTATCATCAAATACCAATCGTACTCTTTTTACTGAAGTACTAATAGGCTACACTAATTCTTAATATATATATTTAAAAATCATATGAAGTACCATTGTAGTACCGTGTTTTTTTTAATTGCAAAAAAAATGTATTTGCTTTGTCCCTAATATTTAAAAACCGTTTACATCAAAGTATAAGCATTAAATAAAGAATTTAAAGCTCCTGAGAGATATTAAAATTTAAATTGCTTAGTGATAAATTATAAAAGGCTGGCTTAGCAAAAAAAGAAAAATTAAAACAAATAAATTATGATTAAAAAGACAATTATTATTGCGAGTTTGAGTATTTTCACAATAACAACTTTCTCGTGCACTAAAGAGGTTTCGAAAAAATCAGAGTCCTATCAAAAAGTTAATAATACTGTAGATGCATTAAGCAATAATCAAATTACTACTGATGAAATTGTTAAAAGCAAAGCTAAAGATAATCAGGGAAAAGCAATTGATATGACTTTTAATAATACAAAAGATATGGTAACAGTTATTTTTGAAGGTAATAAAATTGAAATGAAAGCACAAAAAACTGCATCTGGCATCTGGTACTCAAATAAAGCCTATGATCTGCGTGGCCAAGGAAGCCATGTTGAATTATATAAAAACCGAACAAAGATTTTTGACGGAAACTAATATATCATTCTCCACTTATTATTTGGGGAATTAGTTAAATATTTATATTAAATCACCAAAAAGCACTATTTAATCTAAATGTGCTTGTATTACAGGTGTTTTTGCTATTGGCATTGATTTATCTTAGACCAGTTAAACCTTAAAATGAGTTTCCGTTGCATTCATAGCACGCAACGGAAACTAAACTATTACGCTTTTTTTATTTAATGGTTTCTAATTTTTGAATCATTGCTTTTGCCGATTCTGAATTTGGGTCTAGCACTAAAGCTTTCTGATATGATTTCAATGCATTTTCTTTATCGCCGTTTATAAAATAAGCTTCACCCAGACTATTCCATGTATTCGAGTTATCTGAAAATAATTTTGCATTTTCCTAAAATACTATTATAGCATTATCAACTGATTTTTCTTTTAAAAAGGCGTAACAAATTTTATTCAAAAAATCATTCTTATTGCTTTTAACAGTTTTTATTAATGGCATCTATGTAAGTGTATACAAAGGCTTCATTCTCATTTGTTTCAATATTTGGCTGTACACCTTTTCCTTCCCAATTGGTTTTTGTTATCGTATTGAATGACAAAGCCGAAACTTCCTTTGAGTTTGATAAAAATAAAAGCTACAAAAAGTCATGGAAAATAAGCCTAGCATTAGCACAATGGAAATCAGAAATCTGATTTATTCCATACGTGGAAAGCAAGTGATGCTGGATAGCGACCTCGCTTCCTTATATCAGGTGGAAACAAAGAACCTCAACAAAGCCGTAAAAAGAAATATAGAAAGGTTTCCTGCTTCTTTTTGCTTTCAACTTACCACGGAAGAAGTCGAAAACTTGAGGTTCCAAATTGGAACCTCAAGTTTAAATTATGGGGGAAGACGTTATCTACCCTATGTCTTTACAGAGCAGGGTGTCGCAATGGCTTCTGCGATACTCCGTTCCGATATAGCCGTGAGGGTAAGTGTCGAAATTATGGAAGCTTATGTAGAAATGCGTAGAATGCTTATAAGCAATGCCTCTCTTTTTCATCGGTTGGATAAGATTGAACTGAAACAATTAAAAGCCGACCAGAAATTCGAAGAGATTTTTAAGGCATTGGAAAGCGATAAGCTCCATAGCGACAAAGGGATTTTTATAACGGGCAGGTGTTTGACGCCTATGCCTTTGTTTCCGATATTATCCGAACTGCCAAAAGCTCCATTATCCTGCTGGATAATTATGTGGATGACCCCGGTACTAACTTTATTGGGTAAACGCAACAATGATGTTACCGCAACTATCTACACCAGGAACATCAGCAATCAGCTACGTCAGGATGTTCAGCGATACAATAGCCAATATCCCCGTATTGAGATCGAAATTTTCCCTGATGCTCACGACCGGTTTTTGATAATTGACGAAACGGAACTCTATCACATCGGGACCTCGCTCAAAGACCTGGGCAAAGACCTGGGCAAAAAATGGTTTGCCTTTTCAAGAATGGATATTAAGGTAGGAAGAATGCTGCAAATCCTGAATAATTAATAAATAAATCCTCTGAATTATTAGAGGGTTTTGTCTTAACATTGATTTTGTTAATACTTTGTACGAGTGTTTTCTGCAGAAAAATCAGATATAGAAAAACCGAAACTACCTTTATTTAAAACTAAAACAAGCAATTATTAAGGTGTTACTGCAGTTATTTTTTCCTTTTCGTGGGTTTGTTCATTCTATAATTACAAGACCTATTTACCACAAATTCGATTTTATGTTCGGATAGCAGTTGTAAAATTATTTCTCTTGTTTCTTTTTCATTAAGTCCAAATTTTTCGCCAAGGTCAATTTCATTTAGTTGGCCATTATTTTCGATTAATGCTTTATAATATACTTCTTTAATTTTCATAAGCTATTTTTTTTTGAACAGCTATCATCATATGTGGGCTAAAAGATAAAAGGTAACTGTCGTTTTCTGTGATTTTAGTAAGTTCTAATAATGTTTTTTTCTTTTTTTTATTCAGCATATTTGCAAAGTATTCTTTGTCCAACCAAGCCATTTCCTCAACTGCATAAGTATTAATGTGGGTTAATTCTTGATTTATAAACTCGTCTTTTAATTGTTCAGGTTTATGATAATATGCTTCTGCTAAAAGCCAAGGGAAATCATCTGGCGGATTGTGTATTCCTGATGTTAATTCCTCCTTGCACATTTCAAAAAATGAATTTTTATGAATTAATCCATTTAAAAGACCGGCCAAAGTTGATGCCGTATAATTAATGGCAAAAGCTAATATAATTCCGTTATTTTTAAGAACTCGTTTTAGCTTCACAAATGGTTAAGTCTCTGTCTTCTTTTTTTGAAGATGATAAAGTGGTCCGTGAAGTATTATTAAGTCGGCAAAACTATTTTTGAATTCTAATTTTCGAGATTCGCCTAATTGTACAGAAAATTTGTTTTTTAACTTATTCGCTCTATTTTGGGCTAATTTAATATGTTTAGGTACTGGTTCTACTAAATGAACTTGATGTCCTTTTTTCGCAAGCCATTCTGAATACTTTCCTGTACCACCACCAATATCTATTATTTTTGAATGTGAAGATGGAATATATTTTTCTATGAGTGATTTGATTCTTTCAAATTCAAATATGCCCATTCCTTTATCAAGTCTGGTTTCTTCTGATGCATTATTATAAAATACTTCTATATCTCTGCTTATTAATTGTTTATTATTCATTTTTAATCATTGTATTATCATCACGTATTGAAATATTGAACACATTGCAAAGTGATAAAGCAATCGATTTGTAATCAATTGTTTTTGTTTAAGATTGGATGAAATAACTTGGTATGATTATCTGTGCATTAGAAATCAGACGATTCTATGCATTAATTGCTCGTTTTGTCGAGCTTGTCTCTTTGAGAAAGACACAGATAATATGTTAATTAGTAAATCAGACTACAAAGATAGAAATTCTTAATAATTTTTTCAGAGTTCTAGTTTTTTATTGCAGGTAACCTTTAAATATAAGCAATGCGTATATTTTATGTGCAAGCTTGAAAGCTTATTTGTCAACCACAAAAATACAAATTAGATCTTTCACAATTAATCTCTTTACGCCAAATCCTGCCACGCAAAGCCAAAGCATTCAACTTCAGCAAATGCTCTTATAAACTGCTATAATTTTAGGCTTTACACAAAGTCTAAACAAAATTATAGTATGGAGACACAGCAAAAAGACCTATCGTATTTCAGATTACGACTGCAGGAATTATTAAATACCAGCTTTATCGAAAAAGAACACGACCGATTTCTAATTATTGACAATACAGAACTCTACCATATCAGAGCATCGTTAAAAGGCCTGGGAAAAGTGGTTTGCCTTTTCAAGAATGGATATTGAGATTGGCAGGATATTTCAAATCTTAAACAATCCATAAAATTTATTTTATTTCACTCGCTTCATTGGAAAAGTTTGCTTACGCTCCTGTTCGTTTTTAGTTCCTGATATTTCGGCTACTAAAGTGTTCGTATCAGTGTTGGTATAAGAAATGATTTGTGGGAATTCGTGTTGCAGATTTTCAAATATCATTTGGTTTTTCGAAATTAGTTTGGCCGTAAAACGTACAGGTAAACCATCATTCTGATTTTTGACTATCGGAATATAAAATAGCACTTCTTGTTCTTGCACCAATCGTATTGTTTCAAAAACAATAGTGTCTTTGTCTTTTACGATATAGCTCATTCCTGAAAGCTCATTGTCGCTTATTTTTTTCCACGTTTCGTAAATAGTTCCTTTCAGGGTCTTGTTCTCCCAAGTTCCGATAAGCCATTCTGTTTTTTTGATGTCATCTCTCTGTTTTATAGTCCAAGCACAAAGCAAGAGCAAACCGATAATAGCTATAAATAATTTTGTTCCTGTCTTCATCGTTTTATTGTGCTGAATGTAGTCCCAATTTGTTTCCTTCCGTGTCAATGAATAAAGCGAAGTAGCCCATTTCAGGACTGATTTCGGTCTTTGGAACGATTACCTGTCCGCCATTTTGTTCAACTTTGTCAAGCATTGGTTGCAAGTCGTTACCTGCATTGAGATAGAGAACAGCACCGTCTGTTGTTGGTTTGCAATCGTTGCCTTTTACCAAAAACACGTTTACTGTACCTTCGTCGTTCGGCAAAACACCCATTTGATTTCCGTCCATTTCCATTTCTTCAATAGCAATGCCTAAAACAGTTTGATAAAATTTTACTGCTCTTGCAAAATCTGTTACCGAAATTTCTACAATTGAAATTAAGTTATTCATATCATTTACTTTTTGAATTTGTATATTTTCTGCTTTTTCTTCTTTGGCTTTTGTGTTGTTGCAAGCCAAAAAGCCAATTGCAATCAGCATTACCACACCTGATATAATCCTTTTCATCTTATGAATTTTGATGCAAAGTTAAATTTCGTGAAACTCACGAAATAGTAAAAATGCGACACACTAATCGTTCGTGTAAAAAAGAGAAGATAAAATCATTTGTTCTTTTCCAAGAAACTCTTTTGGAGTTATACCTGTAAATTCTTTGAAGTCTTTAATGAAATGGTTCTGGTCATAATACTCGCTTTCATACGCAATTTCGGTAAATGTTTCCGTCTTTTGGTTGAGCAGTAATTTTAAGGCGGTTTGCAATCGGACAACCTTTCCTAACTGTTTTGGACTCATTCCGATTTGTTTCAAAAATTTTCTTTCGAGCTGTCTGCGTTTCGATAGGTCTTCTTTTAAAATAGCTTTGATTGGCGAACTTCCGCTCGTTACAATAAGTGTGTCAACGGTTGTTTTTACAATACTGTTAATTGTGGATTTTTCGTTGAGTTTGTCAAACAGAAAAGTTTCGATTATCTCAATTCTTTGTTGTGTGTCGGTTGCGTGAATGATTTTTTGCTCCAATTCATCGGCTGTTGATTTTCCGAAAAGTTCTACGATTGGTGTTTCTTTGTTTTCTAAATTTTTAAGTGGTGTTTTTATAAAATTAGCAACTCCATAAGGATAAAAACGAGTTGCAAAACAGTGAACATAAACGACGGGCTGGATAATAAAAGGTTCAGTGATTTGCCCTACAACTATTGCTCTTGGCTGAATAATAAATTCTTTTTCAGAAGTATATGGTTTTATGCCATCTCCCAATATAAATATCAATTCCATACAGCCGTCAGGAACAATCCTTTGTTTTTCTGAACTGTATTCGGCAGGCACTTCCAATGTCCAATAACATTTGATAAGTGATGTTAAGTCTTCACTTGGTTGATAGGTTTGATAGTTCATTGTGTTATTGTTTATACATCATTGCAAAATTAATAAATTAATCCGCCTGTATTTTTAATTACACCAAACCCTGCCACTTCTGCAAAGGTGCTTATCCACTGCTATAATTTTAGGCTTCAAGTAAAATTATAGAATGGATACACAACAAAAAGGCCTATCGTATTTCAGGTTACGACTGCAAGAACTATTCAACACCAGCTTTATCGAAAAAGAACACGACCAAAAATTTATCGACCTATTCTTCAGGAAGTAGTAAACGGTAATTGGAGTAAGGAAGTCCGTTTGAGCGAACTCAAAACAGAGTTGGCTTCTGTAGAGCGAAAAATACAATTGTCAATCACTCCTGAACCTTCAGAGGATGCACCTACGACAATTATTGATAAAGCGACAAATAAAGAGCGATCGTCTATACGATTGTGATTTTGAAAATAGTTACCTCTCATCTTGTTCATCCATCTTTTTTAAAAGACTTTCATGCATGGTATTCAAAAATTTCGTCCGATTAAGTTTCCTGTTTTTTAATTCTAGATAAGTACGGTAGAAATCAACGAGATCGATATTGCAGAAACTTTCAAAGCTTTTCGCAATTAACTTTATATCAGCATTGCCATTCTCAAACACATCCTGTGCGTGGAGAGCATAAATAAGTTCAATTAAGGCAGTTTTACTGGCTGTCCAGTTTAACATTGAGTCCTCGTTTTTTTCTTTGCTTGCTTGTACTATTGAGCTGATCTTCAATATAGACCTGTATCAGGTCATTGGCAATTATTTTAGCAACTTTGTAATCATGAGAGGTAGAGAAACTATGATCGGCTTCAAAATAGAAAGTATCCAAGCATAGTTTGATATCATGGCTACTCCTTACAAAATATTTATGGTCCAGGTAAGTGCTATTGGTTCTGTAATATTTGTAAAAATCACGGTTGTTATCAAAAAACCTTTTTAATTTATAAAGTTCGACCTTCAGATATTTTCGAATATTCTTCCTATTACCAAAAGGCTTTTTGGTTTCAATTTTATAGATTGCATTGTAATAAATTAATTTTGATAATATGGAAGGCTTGAGATGCTTAAAAAAATAGATTTTTCATTAACATCTTTAAATCCCTTTTCACCTATAAACAGTTTCATTTGAGCAACATTTTTCAGAATCAACTTTATTATGGACTCTGACAGTACAATTGTATCATCAATTTCAGAAACTAAATTGTGAATATCATCTTCTAACTGATTTAATATGTCTTTGTAAAACTTCACCATAATCCAATTTATTGAGTTCAATGATGTACTCGAATGATAGCCCGTAAGTGATACAATGCACATACTTATCTATTTAATACATTGTATCAGGTAGAATGGATAGTTCTCCTCAACCGTCTTGATGTGATGAAGTCCATAATTGCCAAATTCCTGCTGTATGGACTGTAGGTCATAAAAAAACATATTTACTCCACCAAACTGTTTGTACCGGTCAGTACTTATCAGTGTACCTTGTCCATAGGTGGAAGCATCCTTAGTGATCGCAGAGAAAATCATTAAGCCTCCGGTAGCAAGTTGGTTGTAACAGTCCGCAATCAATTTTTTTCGTTCATTTTCGTCCAGCAAATGGATTAACGCATGACAGAATATGCCATCGTAAATAGCTTGGTCAACCGGCATATCCGTTACCGACCCATGATGGATTTTCAACGTTTTTCCAAAATTCCTTTCTGCAAGGTGGATAGCGGTTTCGGAAATCTCAATACCTGTTACAGTCATTCCCTTGTTGAGGAAAGGTGTAGCATTCCTACCATAACCGATACCGGGAATTAGTATTTTCTTCAAGCCGTTTTTTGCAAATAGTTCGGCGGATAAAACGGCAGTTTGTGTGGGGACGGATCCCCACATTTCCTGCTTACTCTTAAATGCTTCTTCCCAAAATTCAATCATAAAATTTTATTTAGCTTTGATGATATACTGATACGGCAATAGGTTTACTTCAACTTCAAAAGACGTAAAACCTGCCTTTTTCAGTTCAAATACGATTTCATCCACAGATGCCCTCATGGTCATAGCCGGTGCCTGTACTTTCTCAGTAAATACCGCTTTGAAAAAATCGACAATCACCAGTTCACCATTTTTGCTTAAACCTTTTTTCACTTTAGAAAAGTACTCGGTTCGGTTATCTATATGATGGTAAGTATTAGCAATAAAAACGATGTCCGCTTCATTATCTTTAAGTAACGGGCTGTCATAAGGAATCTTACGAAGCTCTATATTCTTTATACTTTCTTTAGCGATCCTCTCTTTGAGATAATCCTGAAACGCATCGCTTACATCTGCGGCGATAACATGAGCTCCCTTAGCGGCAAACTTTACAGAGAAATAGCCGGTAGCAGCACCTATATCCATTATTTTTTTGCCTTTAAGGTTTCCCATATACTGCAATACTTTCATGGGATGCTGCATGGAATCTCTTTCGGCCGATTCGAAGTTTTTAGCCATTTTAGCTACTGCTTCCTTATCTGCGAAAGCATGCTCTGAGTGAGAGTGTTTCTTCTCGTTATTGTGCTTTTGATCTGTATGCTGTGCATTGCTATTGCAAGATAACATAAGCATTGCTACTAATAATCCGCAAGTGATCTGGCTACTCATTTTTTTTCTGTTCATTTTATTTGATTTATGTATTTAACAATTAAGATTAAAAAGAAGGGTCAGGCTTCAGACGGTTGCTCCAGTAGTAGGTTGCTAAACCAAGAATCAGATTTAGCAATCCAATAATAGTCTCCATTGGATGATGAATAATCGTGTAACCAATCATCCATAGGGATCCTGATAAGAAGATTATTTGAAAAAAAGGAAAAAAGGGACTACGATAAGTTTCGTTACTCTTTTTGCGATTTTTATACCGTATTATAAATACAGCAAGAACCACCAGCATAGTGGACATGCTCAGTAAAACGCCACAGTATATCATAATTTGTTCGAAGGTGCCTGTGACAATCAAAATAACACTCAGCCCAAACTGCAACCACAAGGCTCTTTTCGGGACCTGGTTTTTTTCTACTTTGAAATATTGCCATAGCCTGTGCTCACCTGCCATACTTGCCGTAACCCTAGGTCCCACCCAGACCATTGCACTGATGCTTGACACTATTAAAAAAGATATGATAATGCCGAACAGTTTTCCGAAATCTGTGCCGAATATTTTTTTTGCAGCAATTTCTCCGACTTCCAACTTTCCGGCTAATTCGGCAGCAGGAATATGTTTTAGAAAAACAAACTGTAGCAAGGTATATAGTATGGTTACTACCAAAGTACCTCCTATGAGTGCTACCGGCAAAGATTTTATTGGATTTTCAAACTCTTCGGAGATATAGGCAGCCGCATTCCAACCAGAGTAAGAATAGCTCACATAAATTAATGCGATGGCGAAAGCTCCTGATTGTATTTCAGAGAAGTACTGCTGGTTGATCTCATAGCTCACTTCAGACTGTTCCGCTACTACTATGCCTGAAAGAATGATTACAGCCATTATCAATACTTTAAACAATGTGGAAAATATCTGGAACTTGGAACTGGTTTTCAGGTTTTTCGTGTGAATGAAAGTAATAACGGCAATAACCGAGATGGCAATCCATTTGATATTATAATCCCCGAAACTGAAATATTCTGTAAATGCAATCGCTGCAAGAGCAATTGGTGCCGCAAAACCCACGGTAAGTGATACCCAACCAGACAGATACCCAGCTATAGCATGATACATTTCAGAAAGAAAGGCATATTCTCCACCTGATTTGCGTATATAAGTACCTACTTCTGCATAACTGAAAGCCCCGGCTAATGCCAATATACCGCCCAGTATCCATAAGGTGAGTATAGATACAGGATGCCCCATATCTTTCAATTGAAATCCCAGGCTGGTAAATGCACCGGTGCCTATCATATTGGCCATTACGATAGCAACACCTGCAAGGGTAGATATTTTGTACGCTAATTTCTTTTGCATTTATAAAAGTGTTCGTATGTTAGTTCTTGTTTACAAATTTGCCATCGGATACACTATTCGCATCAATCATAGCAGAGGCCTCCTTATTAGCGATTGTTTGCGGCCCATTAAACAGGATATACAGAAAGAGTGCAGTCATGATAAAGGCTCCTATCCACATCGCTTGTTGCCAGCCTGTAACAAAAGATGCTCTTGCAAAATGGATTAGCATTTCTTTCTGACCTCCAGCATCTGGTGCAATTGCCAGAGCATGTGCCAGTCCTTCTTTAGAAGTCGCAATAATATCCTGAGAAAACCCTCTTAATTTTTCTTCTATAGAAGTACTGTAGCCTGCGGTTACCAACGGTCCAAGCAAGGCTACTCCTAAAGCTGTTCCCAATTCTCTGGTAATATCATTTAAGGCAGAAGCAACTCCTTGTCGGTCAGTTGGCAGTGAAGCGGTAATGGCTTCTGTAGATGGAGTCATTGAAAATCCCATACCTAAACCCATGACCATTAAGCCAGGCAGTACAGACAGGTATCCTGTTTCAGCAGATACAAAAGTAGCCATCAACATGGCACCGATAGCACCGAATGCAATCCCCAAAGCCATGGTGTATTTGCTACCAATTCTTAATGCCAGTTTTGGAGCCATACCTGAGCTAAGCATCATCAAAACTGCCATCGGCATCATTCCTAATGTAGAACGCAGACCTGACCAGCCTAATACACCCTGAAAAAATGGGAAAAGCACAATGAATATACCTGCCTGCACACCAAATACAGTTAAAAGCGAGATAGAACCACTTGAAAGGCTTCGTTCACGGAACAGTCTTATATCTAACAAGGGCGCTTTGTGACGTAGTTCCCATAGGATAAAACCAATTGTACCGCTTATACCGACAAACAAGCTCACCAACACTAAGGGTTCATTCCAACCCAATGCAGGTGCTTCATGCAACGCATAAATAACACCCACGGTGGTCAACACGGAGAGTAATGAACCTACGATATCAAATGGATGGCTGGTTTTCTCCGTTGAATTAGGAACAAAACGAATGGTCATCATTATGGATACTGCGGCAAGTACTACCGGCAACAGGAATAACCACCTCCAGCTCGCAACATCTACCAGCAATGCGGAGAGATACATTCCTAAAATACCGCCACCTCCGGCAACACCCGTCCAAATCCCTATGGCTTTGGATCGTTCTTCTTTCGGGAAAGTGGAAGTAATTACAGCTAATGTCACGGGCATAATCAACGCAGCTCCTATACCGGTAAGCAATCGGGCAACTAACATCATGGCTGCACTTGTTGCTATGCCTGAGAGTGCACTGGCTGCTCCGAAGATGATAAGTCCGGTCAGTAACATTTTCTTTCTTCCCTTGCGGTCGCCCAATGCACCAAGGGGTAATAATAAAGCAGCCAGTGTCAGGGTATAAATATTAATCATCCATAAAACCGTGTTTTGGGATGCACCAAATTCAATCGCCAGCATCGGTTGTGCCACGTTCAATCCGCTTACCGAGGCAATGACCGCCATCAGTGCGATGCATACGGCTATTAATATTTTCTTTAAATGAGGTAGCGTTGTTTCCACCTCTGTTTCCAGTGTGCTATTTGTTGTTTTATTCGTGTTCATTTTCTATGCTTATTTTTTACTTAATATCTTCAACCATTTCAACCAATGGCTGATCCAGATTCACTGCTTTGATTAACGGTTTTATATCTTTGCGTTTTACTTCACCTTTTATCAAATCGACAAGGAGATAAATGGACGGTACAACAAACAAGGTGAGTATCATTGAACTGGTCAAACCACCAATCAACACCCATGCTAAACCATTCTTCCATTCCGCTCCTGCACCAGATGATAAGGCAATGGGAAGCATTCCGAAAATCATGGCAAGCGTGGTCATCAATATGGGACGGAGTCTGGCTTTTCCGCTTAGGATCAGTGCTTCAATGGTGTTCTTTCCATTTGCTTTTAACTGATTAGCAAAATCCACGATCAGTATCCCATTTTTGGCAACCAACCCTATCAGCATAATCATGCCCAATAGAGAAAAGAAATTGAGGGTATGCATGGTTAAGGCCAGTGCCAATAATGCACCTATAATGGCTACAGGGATGGAAAAGAATACGACGAAAGGATATACAAAAGAGTTATAGAGCATTACCATAATCAGGTACACTAGCAGTATGGAAGCTACTAATGCCAGCAAGAGGTTGGAAAAAGTTTCCTGCATATATTTCATCTCGCCTTCGGCATCAATGTTTATATCTTTGTCAAACTTGGCTTGTTGTATGAATTGATCCAATTCACTGCTGATAACGCTTGGTGTAACCCCCAGTACTTGTGATGTAATAGTAACAGAAGGCATTCTCTCTTTCCGATCCAATTGTTTGGAAGCTATTCCATAATTAAAATCAGCGAACTGCTCCAATTTCACGGATTGTCCCATCGAGTTGACAAATGAAAGATTACGGAGGCTTTCCTCATTCTTCCTGTCGAATTTGTCATAGGCAATTTCAACGTCATATTCCTTCTGCTTGTCACTAAACTTCACATCCGTATTTCCACTGAAAGCAATGTTCATTGACATTCCCACGACATCCATACTCAGACCCAAATCCGCCATTTTATCCCTGTCAATGGCTACCTGCAATTCAGGCGTTCCTTTCTCAACAGATAATTTTACATCCGATGCTCCTTTAATTGTTTTCAACTTATCAGCAATAGCTACGGCCGCTGTGTAAATCTTATCAGGATCATTACCGGACACGACCAATGAAATAGGGGCATCGTTTGAGGTTCCCATCATATTCATAATGGCAGAGTTTACCTTTACACCGGGCAGCAACTTTTCCAGCTCCAATTTGGTGTAGTGTGCAAACAGGTCGGATGATTGAGTTCTTTCCTCTTTGGGTACAAGCTTGATATTGATCTCCGCTTTGTTCTGCGTATTCCTGCTACTGCCCATAGAGCCGGAGCTGGTACCGATACTTGAATATACTTTTACCACCTCAAGTTTATCAAACAGCAATCTTTCTACTTTCTTAACGGTTTCATTCGTATTTTGAAGTGTTGCGCTTTGAGGCAATTCAAGGTTAATAAGTACTTCACCTTTGTCTCCGTTGCTGGCGAATTCCCCTCCAATAAATCCACCGCCTACCAGCATGAAGGAAGCGATGATCAGTGCAAAAGCCCATCCCAATACCCATTGCTTCTTAGCCAAAGCTTTAGCAAGCATACGACCATAGAAATTTGTTAGCCGGGTAAGCCAATTTTCAAATACCGTTAATACCTTTCCAAATAGTGAATTCGTGTTGAGGTGTTCAACTTTTGCCCAGCGTGAAGCCAGTAAGGGAGTGAGTGTGAAAGAAACGAATAAGCTCATCAATGTGGCGATGACAATAACCATTGAATATTGTCCCAGCATATTGGATATAATCCCGCCTACCATCGTGAGCGGTAGAAAAACGATTACATCGACCAGCGTAATAGCGACAGCGGTAAAACCTATTTCCTGCCTGCCGTCTATAGAGGCTCTGACCTTGTCTTTACCTTTTTCAAGGTGGCGGTAAATGTTTTCAAGTACCACTATGCTGTCGTCAACCAATATTCCGATAACAAGGGAAATAGCCATCAGGGTCAAAAGATTAATGGTATAGCCCAGCAGGTTCATCGCAATAAACACCGACAAAAGCGATGCAGGTATAGAGATCATAACAATCAGGGAATTACGAAGGCTATGAAGGAACAGCAACATCACAGCGGCTACAATTACAATGGCCAAAAAGAAATCGAACATTACCAAGTCGGCCGCTTCTATGGTAAATTCGGAACTATCGTTAGCAATGTTGAATTTTAATTCCTGCTTTGCATAGGTGTTTTCTATTTCGTTTAATGTTTCCTTGACGGCTCTTGCCACTTCTACAGAATTGGCATCCCTCTGTTTAATCAATTGAAGTCCTATTGAGTTTTTTCCGTCTATCCGATTAAATGTAGTTATGTCTTTTACACCATCCTGAACAGCGGCAATGTCAGAAAGCCTTATTTTGGAACCGGTAGTGGGATCGTTTTTAATGATCAGATTTCTAATATCATCAATCGACTGGTATTTTCCTTTGAGCTTTATGCTGGTTTCTGACTGATTATTGGTCAACTTTCCTGTTGGAAATTCGAGGTTGGCATTGTTGATAGCCTGATTTACCTGAACTAAAGAAACACCGTATTGATCGGCTCTGCTCCGGTTAATATTCACTTTTATAACCCGTTCTTCGCCACCTACCAGTTCCACTCTGGCTGTCCCTTTAATTTTGGTAATAGCCGGCTTTATGTCATCCTTTATCAATGCATACAGGTCTGTCGGGTTCATTCTTGCTGTCACGCCGAATCGCATGATAGGCATATCTGTCATTGAAAATTTGCCGATCGCCGGTGGCTTGGCACTTGCAGCCAAATCTTTGACCACTTCATTTACCTTTCTTTGTGCATCCTGCATGGCTTGTTCCACATCTGCATCAACTTTCAACTGTACAGTTATGGAGGACATGCCATCTAGTGAAGTAGATTTGATGGCATCAATATTATCGATACCTGAAACCGCATCTTCTATTTTTTTGGTGATGCCGGTTTCTACTTCACTGGGCGAAGCTCCCGGATACGCTGTTGTGATGCTGAACATTGACATTGACATATCCGGGGTAAGCTCGTAATTCAGCCTTGAATAGCTTATTATGCCCAAAAATGTCAGTGCTATGAAAATGACCATGATGAATGACGGTCGTTTTATGGATAGTTCTGTTATTGACATGGAAAATCTGATTTTGTTATTTAATTACCTGCACTTTCGAGCCGTCATTGATATTGAGTTGTCCCGTTTCAATTACTTTGTCTGTTGTCGAGAGACCTTCGAGCACCACTACATTTTCTCCCTGCACATGGCCGGTTGTAATCTTTTTTAATACCGCAACTTCGCCTTCCAACACATAAACATGTGGAGCTTGAAGGCTACCAACAACGGTTTTTACAGGTATCATAAGCACATTATTTGTATAGTCATTGTTGATGATGGCTTTACCGCTCATTCCTGGTTTCAAAGGGTTTTTGGAGTTATTGGGGATTAGTACTTCTACCAGAAAATTTCTATTGGCATCTGCCCATGCAGCAATGTGTACCACTCGTCCTGTCACTTTATAATCAGGGTATAAATCGGGAACTACCTGAATTGTTTTTCCAATTGAAAGCCTGATCACATCCTTGTCCAGCAACTGCAATTGTAATTTAAGTGAAGAATTGTCCACGATATCTGCCAACTCTGTTCCAGGGCTAATGTAACTGCCGGTTTGCACGTGAGATTTATTTACGGTACCGGAAAAAGGAGCTGTTAGGGTAGTAGATTTTCGAACAGCATTAATGGTATTCAGCTTTGATTCCGCAGACTTAACAGCCAGCTTTTGTTCATCTACCTCTCGAACAGTAATTGCATTGGCTTTAAGCATATTTTCCATTTTCAAAAGATCAGCCTTTGCCTTTTGCAATGTTTCCAGTGCTAACTGCTTGTCTATTGAATTTTGTTGTCGCTCTATATGTTCTGACTCGTTAAATACCGACACGATGGTCTGTCCCTTTGAGATATGTGCCCCATCTTTTAATGCGGTGGTGACTATCCTGCCAGAAATATCGGCTGTCAAAGTCATTGCGTTTACAGGTATAAAAAATCCACTGGAGGTATAGGTGCTGGTTAAGGTTTTATATTGAGGGCTAGTAACCGTTACAGGGAATACCAATGTTTTACTGGCACCAATTTCGGCCTTGGCATCCAGCTTTTGCTTATTACGGCTGAGGGTAAATAAGATAACCAGCAATAATCCTGTAATTATTAAAATCGGAACGATATATTTTTTTATCCTTTTCATTCTTGAATATTATTTTAAAATAGATTGTATGTTTCCTGATATCTTTAGGAATTCTAATTCTGCTGACTGAACTTCTAAGATGGCCTTTAAATAGGCTGTCTGTGACTCCTTCACTTGGATATTGGCATCCAATAAATCTTTCAATGAAGTGTAGCCGTTTTGAAACTGGATATAGGAAAGCGCATATACTTCTTCAGCAAGGGTTTTACTCTCTTTAGTGGTTGCTAAATTTGAGGTGTTGATCGTCAGCCTTTCCTTTGCATTCTTCATTTCTTTGTTTACTGTATTTTGTTGGATTGTTATGTCCAGTTCATTTTGCTTATGCTCCAATTGCAGCTGTCTGACTTTTGATAATTTATAGTTTCCGTCAAAGATGGGTATGGATAGGTTTAAGCTTGCTAGAGAGTTGGGATACCAGTTTGTAGTGCTTCTGAAAATATTCGCCTCATTCTGTTGTGCCAATGTTCCATATTTAAAATTGAATGAGAGCTTGGGTAAATAAGAATGCTTCATTTGCTTTAAGGCCAACGTTGTTAATTTATCCTGTTCCTGAAGCAATTGAATGTCCAGAGAATTTATGCTGATGTCTTCGCCAAGAAGATGAGATAGTGTGGAATGGTCTATTTCTGTTTCAATACTGATTTTTTCTTCTAAAGGAAATGTCATTGTGTACTTTAGTATGGTCATGCTTTGCTCGTATTCAAGCTGTGCATTTTGAAGCCTGGTTTGCAGATTACTCCGTTCAAATTGTAATCGCTTTAGATCTATCGAGTTGGCAAAGCCATTGTCAACCTGCGACTGTACACTCACCAAAAGGGAATCTATTTGCAATATGTTATTATGGATGTCTGCATGTTGCAGAAATGCAACCTGTGAAACGGTGTAGGCATTTGAAATATCATACATAATTTGCTCAACGGTTTTTTGCTTGTCTAGCATACCTATTCTGGAATGCTGCCTTGCTATTTTCTGACCGGTAATTTTCTCAAAATCGATCAGCGTTTGCGATAGCTCAATATTTGCTGATGCATTGTATTTTGTTCCAAACTGAACAGCTTGATCCTGACCGGGCTGCTCCAAAAATTCACCGGGGATAATCTGCGTAATTAGTTTCAGGTTGTTGGTGTAGGCTGCATCAGCCTTTACTTGTGGCAGGTATCCGGACAATTCTTCCCTGAATTTTTGATTGTATTTCTCCAATTCAAAATCAGACTTCTTAATGGAAAGATGATGACTAACACCATATTCTACCGCTTGCTTTAACGTAAAACTTACTGGTTGCTGTGCCCAGATGAAATGTGGCATCGTCAATAATATCAGCAGACAGTATCTTAAAACCTTATTATTCATTTTGTTTATTATATTCAATAATTATTAATCAGTTCAGTTTTTTATGAACTTTAAAGACAAAAAAAAGGTTATTTCCTGTTTTCCCATTTTTTGATGGCAATCATCAATTCCTTGTAAACGAAGTCTAAAAATTCGGTTACTTCTTTAAGGTCATTATTAAATTGTGGGGTCTTGGTTGTTCTGGCTTTCAGTATTTCTTTCAGTATAACATTCAGGTCATCGAATTTCTCGAAATTCTCTTTGGTCATCTGTGTCCAGTTGTTCATCTTACAACGGAAATAGCGTTTTTTATCGCCAAGCTTGGTAATGTATTCTATGTGGTGTGTCATCATCAACCTGTTCAATGCATTGCTGGTTCCACCTTTACTTAAATGCAAGGTTTCCATAATTTCATCAAAGGTCAATTCTACTTTGTCGGCAACCAGAAAAAGTCCCCAAACCCTACACTCGGCAGGTGGCAATCCATACTTTTCATTCAGTACGCCAAATTGCTCAATCAGTTCTTTTTGTTTCTCGGTTAAAACCATAATTGTAAATGCTCTTCTACTAATTCTGAAGCAAAGATAAGAAGGTTTTTTGAGTTCAGCAAATTATGAACCAACTTTTCATTGAAAATTTGGGAAAGTGTGCTTCGGAATCGTTACACACTTGTAATAATATTAAGGCAGGTTAATGAATGAGCTAACATTTCACTAACCTGCCATAAGGTTCTTGAGGTTTATTTTGCAAGCCTAAAGAATAAAATCAAATCACCTGATATCAGTTTTTAGGTAACCGTTTTTTTAAAATGAAACCAGTTAACTTATTAGCTAATGGAATTAGTAATAAAACAGCTAAGTAAGCTATAGGTAATCCTACAAACCATGATATAATAAAATTGGTAATGAAGTTATCCGAATAAGTATGCTTCAGAAAATGTGATGTGGACGACATAATGAATGTTGTCGGAAATACTACAAAAAAAGTACTGATATATTTGGAATATTTATCACCGTTTTTCATTACTAAAATTTTCCATTGGTGTTTTTTCTTCTATCAGGTTCAGGAATCGCTTCAATCACGTCCCAATGTTCCACTATTTTATCTTCTTCTATTCGATAAAGATCATAAAAGGCTGAATGCTCTCCGCCCAGATATCCTTCGCTTAGTACCAGAACAAAGTTGCCTTCGCCTAAAACTTTATGTATTTGAGTATATTTTTGCGGTTTACCTTCCTTTTCCCATTCTGACAGTACATCTATAAATTCTTTTACTCCATCGCCCATGTGAGGATTATGTTGTATTAGTCTATCGCCATCAAAATATTTTGAAATATCCCCCAAGTTCCCGTCGATTAATATGTTTTGAACAAAATCTTGTGCAATTTTTTTATTTGAATCCGTCTTATGGTGGTCGATGGCCTTAGTTTTTCCATCCGTCATTGTCCTGCCACTTTTATTTAATTTTCTTGGGTTGATTTGAAGATTATCCCAGTGTTCAACGCTTACACCATTTTCAAAACGATGTATGTCAAATGCCGCGGTATAGTCAAATAAAAAATAATCGATATGAACAAAACCGTAATCTCCATCCTGAAATTGACGCACCACATTTGTATATACTTTGTGCATCGGCATTTGGTCATGTAAAGCTAAAATTGCCTGTAGGCCTGTTTCAACATTTGGATTGTGCTGTTTGTAAGAAGTTGGATGAATAAGTCCGGTTTCTTCTAATGTTGATGTTTCAATGCTATTCTGGATAGCAGCAGCCTTATCTTTGTTCGATAATTCCATAATTTTTATTTTTATAAATTTACAGAGGCAAAGCTACGTTGATAGAATGTCAGGTAAAATATGGGGCAAAATATTGACCTGGTGAAAATTTTATCCCTATTGTCATACAGAATTAAAGTAATAATTTTAAGGTCTTAAATAGTATTGACACATGTACGAGAAGAAGATACCAAAGGATTTTAGCTGCGGAATGGGTATTACGATGGAAATAATTGGAGGAAAATGGAAACCTTGCCTGATAAATTCAATTCATAAAGGTTTTTGCAGGCCTAGCGAACTGGCGAAACAGCACCCTGATGCCAGCAAAAGAGTACTGAACCTACAATTAAAAGAATTGGAAGAACACGGCGTGGTTTCAAAAATAATACATCCCGAATTGCCTCCAAAAGTAGAATATTTTTTAACTGATTTGGGGAAATCCCTTTTGCCACTTATTGCCTCAATGGAGCAATGGGGTGCCGATTTCATGGATGAGTTTTATCAAATGCAGGCAAATAAATATCTGAAGCAGGAAGAAGGAAGTTCAGCCGTGTTATAATTCCAGCTAAGAGCTTTATTTATCTTCTTTCACTAAATGCTGCAAATCCGGATCATTTTTGATGCGCTCCATTTCGCTTACGACAATACTCAGGATGTCGGATTTTATACGTTTATAATTGCTGTCGATTTCCTGTTTCATTTTATCTGACAATCAGTTGCTTTACTATTCTAAAAGTGATTAATCTGATTGTGATAGTGTCATTTCCAATCCCTCGTTTTCCGATAATTTAGCTGGATCAAACCCATATACTTCAATAAATTAACCTATTTCCACTAACTCTGGAATATCTTTCTTCTTTTATTGCAGGGATTCCCACTATTTCCTTTTTCTGGGATATTGATAATTTTTGGTTTAAGGTTTCAAGAGTTGTCGTAACGGAACCTGCTGGTATACTAGCAAAAAGAAGTCCTGTCACAAAGACACTTGTATCAAATTTTTGTCATTGGCCATAGAAGGAAGAGGTTGGCTATTTTTGCCAACCTCTTTTTATCACCAGTTAACTGCTTTTACCAAAGAATTTCTCCTGTTGCAGGATTTGTTTCTTCGCTGAAAAATCTACCTGTTGGTCCATCATTATCAATGAGAACATATTTGATAATTCTATTTGCCGCAACGCTGACTTCGCCACCATTAAAGAATGTAAAATCGGTTTTCGTAAGTCCGGTGCAAACAGCATTTACCTTAAAATTTGTATCACGCAACTCATAGGCTAACTGAATTGTGTACATGTTCAGAGCCGCTTTTGATATTGCGTAAACTCCGTATTTGGCATAATTATATGCAGGCCATTCCGGATTGCTTTGCAATGAAAGAGAGCCAACGCTGGTACTCAAGTTGACTATTCTTGGTTCTGAGGATTTTTTGAGCAGATTTATAAAAGCTTGTGTAACATTCGCTGTACCTACCAAGTTTGTTTTAAATGCATTCAGGTATTGGTCACTTGTGGCTTCCAATACGGTGTAAGGATCGCTTCCCCCGTTGATACCTGCATTATTGATGAGTACATCCAAAACCGAAACTTTGTTGCCTATTTCTTCCCTTGCCGTAAGTACCGATGCAAGGTCAGTAACATCCAGTTCTACGGCTTCTACATTTGAAAAATCCTTCTGCATTAAGTTTCTGAACTGCCTGTAAACCGTTCTCAATATTACGACTTCCAATGAATACGAAAAATCCCCTCTCCAAAAGTTGTTTGGCAGTTTCAAAACCGATGCCTTTGTTTGCTCCTGTAATTAATACTGTTTTCATATTTTGTAATTTTAAATTTTCAATACAAAATTGAGGTATTAGACAGTGGCATCATTTACCAAATGGTAAAAAGTGCATCAGCGAATGTTTTTCCGTATTCTGCTAAGAGATTGTTGTGTTACTCCTAAATAGGATGCTATGTATGATAATGGAACACGGTTGGTCAATGAAGGATAATTTTCTAAAAATTCAAGATATCTTGTGGTAGCGTCCTGCGAAATTACGGGACCTTTTCTTGACTTTTGATACATGCACAGCTGTACCATTTTATTTTTAATATTGTCCCAACCCACGATAGTATGGGATAGTTCTTCCCAATTTTTTTTTGAAAATACAATAAGGCTACAATCTGTAATAGCTTGCAAGTACTCGGAAGATGAAGCATTCGCCTCGAAGTTGACATAATCACATACCAGGCTGTTTTCGCTGATGAAACAACGGGTAATTTCTTCGCCTTTATTATTATAATAACAGCCACGAATAACTCCTTTTACTATGAACCCAACCTGCTTTGGAATTTTCCCCGCCTCAGAAAAATAATCCTCTTTTTTTAATTGCAGAATTTCTCGCTTACTTATTACAAGATCAATTTGCTGCTTGTTAAGATTTCCAAATTGCAGAATATATTCAATCAGTTCTTCCATATGTGCAAGTTAAAAATAATATCCTTTGGCATATTTACCATTTGGCAAAAAATGAACTGTGATAGCTAATTATTGATTCATTAAAACCATGAAATAATTGCTCTTGTCCAGCCAAATACTGCCTTCCAGTGCCAATGAGTACAGCATAGAAAAATACTAAAAAAGACTTTATAAATTAGATTTTCAAATAGAAATCAAGTTGGATATGGAAGTCTTAGCAATACAAAAGTCCGCACTAGACGGAATGAAAAATGAGCTAAAAGCGCTTTTGGAACTGACCGAAAATGCACACAGAAATATACGCCCATTTTTAAAGAGGAACAATGGCTCGATACCAGGAAGTGTGCCTGATAATGAACATTACAAAGCGCGACTTTACAGAGCTAAAATAGCAAAGGACTTTTATCGTACTCTATGTTGATCAAATTCTTCAAATTTAAATTAACTACTATTTTGGAATAGCAATAACAACATCAAGCCCACCCATTTGATTCCTTCTAAAATCAGTGTTTCCTGCATGCATTTTTACAATTTGCTGCACGATGTAGAGTCCGAATCCATGTTGCCTTTGATTGAATAGATTACTGTTTGACATATATTTCGATCGCGTTTTTAATGTCGTGATCTCCTCTGATGTCATTCCTTTTCCATCATCGGAGACACAAAAGAAAACATATTCCCTTTCATTGGAAATCAAAAATGTGATGTTACAGCCACGTGGATTATGCTTTATGCAGTTATACAGCAAATTATTGATAGCTCTTTGCAGCCGATGGATGTCCACACATAATTTGATAGACTCTAGGCTTTTAAAAATGATTTTGAAGAAATTTACAATTTATCATTAAGTATTGTATGCTATCTAATTATTTAAGGTAACAATGTATTTGAAAGTCATCATTAATTGCGAGAGACATTTTAAGAGAAAAAAATATGATTATATGCTATCATAAAGGGGGGGGGGGTTGAAATCTACATTTCCTGTGTTCAAAAGTTTTTTATGAATAAAACTCATCTAATGGTCCGCAGCCAATTTTCTCACCATCCCTTTAAAAATCAATCCGTGAATATTCTTCAAAGTTTCCTCTTTCAGAAAATCAACTTCAATGACTTCAATTAAATTATCATCGATGCCTGCAGGTTTAGAAAATCGGCTGACGTCACGGCTTCAGCAAACCACTTTGTAGCCTTGCTCTGTAATCACACTCATCATCCTTTTACCGATGTAACCTGTTGCTCCCGTTAATAAAATCTTTTTCATGAGATTAATTTTGAATCAGTTAAAGAATTTTTCTATGAATTTTAAATGTAATTTAAAGTTTTTCGAAGAGATGCCCAAAATAATCCTTCTTTGTAGTAAGATAAGACGCATTGACAGGATTTGATTCAATTTCCAAAGGAATTCTTTTATTGAGCAAAATCCTGCTGTTGTTGAAAGCTTTCAATTTTTCAGGATTATTGGTCAATAAATTAACTTTGGAAATTTCCAGCATTTTCAGCATCTCGATTGCAACATCAAAACTTCTACCATCTGCCGGCAAACCTAATCTCAAATTTGCTTCTACCGTATCAAAACCTTGTTCCTGAAGAGCATAAGCCTTTAATTTATTGATGATTCCAATATTTCTGCCTTCCTGTCTGAGATAAATAATCATTCCTCCGTTTTCCGACATAAATTTCATTGCCGCATCCAGTTGTTGTCCGCATTCACATTTCCTCGAATGGAAAACTTCTCCGGTAATGCACTCCGAATGGAAACGTACATTAACAACTTCATTAAAATCTGTTTTTTCAGCCACCCAAACCAAATGTGGACACCAGTCATTTTCATTTTCAGAAAATGCATAGACGGTAAACATTCCAAAATCGGTCGGTACATTAGATCGAGCCTGTATTGTAAGCATTAATTATATTTTGAATCATTATTATAGTACAAATTTATACTTTATTTATTTAATTAGTAAAATTAATTACTAAATTTGTTGATAAATAAAATCAATAATGGAACAAAAAAATATAATTACAGAAGATAAAATATTTGAATTGTATGGTGACTACGTTTTGAATCACGGCGAAAGACCAAAAAACATTTACCGCTTCGCAAAAGACAATGAGTTCGAAGAAAAAGACTTTTATGATTACTTTTCAAGTTTTGAACAGATAGAAAAATCAATGTTGGTCAATCTTTTTGATAAATCTGTAGAGTTAGCTTCGGAAGTTAACAATTCTGATGAAATTACTTCAAAAGAAAAACTGTTGAATGTCTATTTTATCTTTTTTGAAAATATGACGATGAACCGTTCTTTGGTTCTGATGATTTTGGGGAATAACAAATTACACTTAGCAAAAATTTCAAATCAGCTTAAGGAAACGCATCGACAATTCATCAAAACTCTTGATTTTAATGATTGGGAAATGATTCTAAAAGCGAAAGATGATGTGAAAAATTTCCACGAAAAAGCTCGTGAAGAAGCGTTGTGGATTCATTTGGTTTCCGTCATTGAATTTTGGAAAAAAGATACATCTCCATCATTCGAAAAGACAGATATTTTCATCGAAAAAACAATTGACACAGGATTTGAACTGATGGATAACGAACCTTTGAGAAAAGTAGTTGACCTCGGAAAGTTTTTATTTAAAGAAAAATTTAAAAAATAGCAGATGAAAACACTCAATAAAATACCAACAGGAAAGCTGGAACGAACGAGCAGCTTGCTGAAAGCAGGAGCAAAAGTAGGTGTTAATTACATTAAATACTACGGAAATAAAATCACAAAAAATAAAGATGAGGGCGAAGCGAGAAAAGCTTTGAATGAAAACAACGCAACCGACATTTACGATTCTCTGAAAGAACTGAAAGGGTCAGCCTTGAAAGTTGCCCAAATGTTAAGCATGGAGAAAAACATTCTTCCGCAGGCTTATGTTGAAAAATTTTCTTTGTCACAATTTTCTGTTCCGCCACTTTCGGGAGGTTTGGTAAAGAAAATTTTTAGAAAATATTTCGGAAAAAATCCCGAGGATCTATTTGATGAATTCACGAATGAATCCGTTAACGCGGCAAGTATCGGACAGGTTCATAAAGCGAAAAAAGATGGTCAAAATTTTGCTGTAAAAATTCAATATCCCGGTGTGAGAGAAAGCATTTCAAGTGATTTGAAAATGGTAAAACCTATTGCGATGAAAATGTTTAATATCCAGAAAGAAGGTTCAGAATCTTATTTTCAGGAAGTAGAAAATAAATTGTTTGAGGAAACAGATTATGATCTTGAACTGAAAAGAAGTCAGGAAATTTCTAAAAAATGCAGGCATCTTTCGAATTTAGATTTTCCAAAATATTATCCTGAATTATCTTGCGAAAGAATCATCACAATGGATTGGATGAACGGAAAACATTTCTCGGAATTCACAAAATTGAAAAATTCTCAGGAAGATTTGAACAAAATCGGACAGACACTCTGGGATTTCTATATGTACCAAATGCACGCCCTAAAACAGGTTCACGCAGACCCACATCCAGGCAATTTTCTGGTTTCAGAAGATAAAAAACTGCTCGTGATTGATTTCGGGTGTATCAAAGAAATCCCGAATGACTTTTATAAACCCTATTTTGAGTTGGCTAAACTTGAGAATCTGAATAATCCTGAATTTTACAAAGAAAAATTATACGATCTGGAGATTTTGAGTTCTAATGATTCTTCTAAAGAACAAGAATTTTTCACAAAATTATTCTACGAATTGCTGGAATTGTTCACAAGACCTTTTAACGCAGAAATTTTTGATTTTTCTGATGAATCGTTTTTTCAGGAAATTGCAGATCTGAGTCAGAAATACGCCAAAATCAGCGACATGAAAGGAATGAATACCAACAGAGGTTCGAAACATTTTATTTATCTGAACCGTACATTTTTTGGTTTGTATAATATGATGCACGATTTGAAAGCCAAAAATGTCGTAATCAATCAGTACAAAAATTTTAACCAATAAATGACAGCCAACTTACCTTCAAAGATTTGTGAAGTCTGCGGACTACCCTTCAACTGGCGGAAAAAGTGGAAGAAAAATTGGGACGAAGTAAAATATTGCAGCGAAAAATGCCGGAAAAACAAAAAATCAACCTCCTCTGGTTCGGAAACAATTTAAGAATCAGAGACAATGAATCACTTTTCAACGTGATGCAACAACAGTTACCTTTTCTTGCAGTGTATATTTTTGACAAATCTTTTTTCAATTCGACACAACTTAGTTTTAAGAAAATTGGAAAATTTCGGGCTAAATTTTTGTTGCAAACTGTTTCGGATTTGGAAAATAATTTAAAAGAAAAGAAGATTCCGTTTCTTAAAAAATTGGGTAAGACCGAAGATATTTTTAAGCAGATTTCTAAAGGTTTTGAGGTTGAAAAAATATTCTGTCAGAGAGAATGGACAAAGGACGAAATTGAATTGGAAAATCAAATCAAAACCATTTTTCCTGATGTACGATGGGTAAAATCTTATTCTCAACTTTTGCTTGAACCAGATTTCGTAAAAGAACGATTAGATAAAATTCCGCTACTGTTTACTACATTCAGACAAAAAATAGAAAAAGATTTTAAAATCAGAAATGAGTTTGATTCTGAACATTTGGTTTACAATAAATCCACTTTCGATTTAAAAATTAAGAGCGACGATATAACATTAAAAACTTTAGGTTTTGAGGATTTTGAAACCCATTCATCGTCAGCTTTCCCATTTACTGGCGGCGAAACGGAAGCTTTAAAACGATTAAACTCTTACTTTTTTGAAACCCAAAATATAAGTCAGTATAAAGAAACAAGAAATGGTTTAATTGATGCAGAATACAGCAGCAAATTTTCTTCCTGGTTAGGGAACGGAAGTTTGTCTGCTGTATCTATTTATCACGAAATTAAAAAATATGAAGCCGAATTCGGAGCCAACGATTCCACGTATTGGCTGATTTTTGAATTGTTTTGGCGTGACTTTTTTAAATACACTTCGATGCAGTTTCGGAATAAAATATTTCAGCGAAATGGAATTTCTAATCAAGAACATAAGTGGCAAAATAATGAAAATTTAACTCAGTACTGGATTGATGGTGCAACAAATTCTGATTTCATCAATGCAAATATGTTGGAAATAAAAAATACGGGCTGGATGAGCAATCGCGGAAGACAAAATGTGGCATCATACTTCTGCAAAATCCTGAAGCAGGACTGGAGGATTGGAGCTGCGTATTTTGAAGAAATGCTTTTAGATTATGATGTTCACAGTAATTATGGAAACTGGATGTATCTGGCAGGGGTTGGAAACGATCCCAGAAGCAGAACTTTCAACGCTGAAAACCAGGCGGAACAGTATGATGCTGACAAAAAATTCAGGAATTTATGGCTAGAGTAAAATTACCCGTTGCACAATTGATATTCCCACATCAGCTTTTCAAAGACACGGATTATCTGGATAAAAATCAGCCTGTTTTTCTGGTGGAAGAGTTTCTATTTTTTAAACAATACAAATTTCACAAACAGAAAATTGCCTTTCATAGGGCGAGTATGAAGTTTTATGAGGAATTTTTGACCAAAGAAAAATTCAAGGTGGAATATATTGAAAGTACTTCTCCACTTTCTGATGTTCGAAATTTAATAAAGCATTTGGAAAAACTAAATTTTGACAAAATTCTCATCACAGATGTTTGTGACAATTGGCTTGAAAAGAGAATTAAGGAAACTAAATTGGAATTAGAGATTATTGAAAATCCTTTGTTTATAAATACTAAGGAAGATTTGAAAGACTATTTTAAAGATAAAAAATCGTATCATCAAACTGATTTTTACAAGCAACAGAGAATTTCCCGAAATCTTCTAATGAAAGCCGGAAAACCAATCGGTGGAAAATGGACTTTCGATACAGAAAACCGTAAAAAATATCCAAAGAACAAAAAAGCTCCACCCATTCACTTCCCGGAAAACAGCACATATTTTGAGGAAGCGAAAATTTATACCAGGAAAAAATTTAATGAAAATTATGGCAATTTAACGTCGCATCAACTCTATCCCGTCACTTTTGAGGAAGCTGAAAATTGGTTGAATCAGTTTCTGGAACTGCGGTTTGCCGATTTTGGGGTCTATGAAGACAGTATCGTCGTGCGCGAACATTTTCTGCATCACAGCGTGCTTTCGCCATTGTTAAACATTGGGCTTTTAACTGCAGAAAACGTTTTGAGAGAAGCCATTGAATATGCGAACGAATATAAAATCCCCATCAATTCTCTTGAAGGATTTGTGCGGCAGATTTTGGGTTGGAGAGAATTTGTGAGAGGGATTTACCTTTATCAGGGAACTTATCAGCGAAATAAAAATTATTGGAAGCATCAAAATCCGCTTCCCGAATCTTTTTATACGGGAAGGACTGAAATTAAACCAATTGACAGCACAATTTTGAAGGTCCTGGAAACTGGTTATGCACATCACATCGAACGATTAATGATTTTCGCCAACTTTATGAATCTGTTGAAACTTAATCCAGACGACGTTTACCAATGGTTTATGGAAATGTTCATCGATTCTTACGATTGGGTAATGGTTCCTAATGTTTATGGGATGAGCAGCTTTTCTGACGGAGGAAAAATGAGTACAAAACCATATATCAGCGGGAGCAATTACATCAAAAAAATGAGTGATTATCCTGATGGCGACTGGACGGAAAAATGGGATGCCCTCTTTTGGAATTTTGTGAATGATAACAAAGAGTTTTTCAAAACAAATCCGAGATTGGGAATGATGTTGCGAACTTTGGATAAAATGACGGATGAGAAAAAATCTGAACACTTTAAAATCGCCCGGCATACGATTAAAAATTTAAAATAATGGTGAAAGAATTTAATGTAATACAGACAGACCGTATCATTGAAATGGCTTGGGAAGACAGAACGCCATTTGAAGCAATAGCATTTCAGTTTGGAATTTCAGAATCTGAAGTGATTGAATTGATGAGAAGAGAGTTAAAACCATCAAGTTTTCGGCTTTGGAGAAAAAGAGTGAATTCGGGTGTGAGCCAAAAACATCTGATGAAGAGAAATCCTGAAATTGATCGGTTTAAATGTACAAGACAACGCACGATAAGTCATAATAAAATTTCTAAACGATAACAACAAAATAAAATGAAAAACATAGTCATTATCGGTTGCGGACAGGGAATTGGATTTGCTTCTGCAAAATTATTGTCGGAAAACAACACCATCATAGGTATTTCGAGAACTCAAAATAATGAAGTTGAAAATTTAAATATTGAATTTCATCCAATGGATATTATTTCCGGAAATCTAGACAAAATTACTTTTCCTGATGTGATTGATGGGTTGGTTTATGCGCCAGGCAGTATCAATTTGAAGCCATTTAACCGTCTTTCTGTTGATGATTTCATGAATGATTTTGAAATCAATGTTTTGGGTGCTGTGAAAATGATTCAGAAACTGTTGCCTAATTTGAAGAAGTCGGAAACTGCTTCTGTTGTATTGTTCAGTTCGGTGGCGGCAAAGCTTGGAATGCCTTTTCATGCCTCAATTTCTGCAAGTAAAAGTGCTGTTGAAGGTTTGACGAAAAGTATGGCCGCAGAATTTTCTACTCAGAAAATCAGAGTGAATGCTATCGCTCCCTCTTTAACGGATACTAATTTAGCTTCACCACTTCTTTCAACACCTGAAAAACGGGAAGCTTCAGGAAAAAGACATCCATTGCAAAGAGTCGGAAGAGCCGACGAAATCGCAAAAATGGTTGCGTTTCTATTATCTGATAATTCAACTTGGATCACAGGACAGGTCATTGGAATTGACGGAGGAATGAGTAACATCAAATTGTAATCATTCCCAAAAACTAATATCTTTACCAAAATTATTATGCAAACCGACTTTTTCATAGACCTGCTCCATCAAGTGAAAGAATTTGAACATTCTGACGCCTGCAAATCCAACTCTACCGTTGATGATTTTCGCGTGTGGATGAATGATAAAAAATATGCTGATGAAAGTCCGACCAAGCTTTTTAAAAATGAAAATCATCAGGTTTCATTTACCGAAAATGAAATTTGCAAACAGGTTCTCTTATTAGGACGATATTCTAAATTACTGATCAGAAAAGGTTTGGGAGATTTTCCTGAATTAGCGAATGAAGAATTTACCTACCTGTACCGCTTAAAAGACGAACCTTTTTTAACGAAAATTCAATTGATAGAAAAAAACGGTCACGAGAAACAAACCGGAACTCAAATCATCAAAAGACTTTTGGAAGCAGGATTTTTGGAGGAGAAAAATGATAAAGATGATAAGCGCAGCAAACGACTAAATTTGACTAAAAAAGGTGAAGAAATTTTTCATGCCTCGGTTTCTAATGTCAACTTAATCTCAAAAATTTTATCCGGAAAGCTTGATAAAGTTGAGAAGAATGAATTTCTTAGGATTTTGAAAAAACTTAATGAATTTCATTATCATATATATACCGATTACAAAAGCACAGATATTGAGACGATTGTAAAAGCTTTTGGATAAATTTAAAACTTTAATAATTCACTTGATCAAATAAATTATTTTTATTCTATTTATACTAAGATTACTATATTTTTAAATGTACAAATTTAATTTCCAGTAGGCTTTTTTTGAGAAGATATTATGATATGTTTTTGTTTATCAGAAAATTATCATATACTATGTGACTTATTTTCTAATTTCACTTTTAGAACTTAAATACCATTTAAAACCTTCAAAATATTGTCAATATCTTCTAATAAATGGTTTGAATAGAGTCCTGTCAAGTTCCCTAAACAGGATTATTGTTTGTGACATTAGAGAAATTCTCTGTAAATCTTCCATCAAATATTTCGGTATTTTTTCGGTTATGGGTACAAGACCGGAAACTTAAAAATATAATATTATTTGATAAGTGATGTACTTCATCAAAATTCTATTTTGCCAAGATAACGACTAAGATTTTAGATAATAATTTAAGAAAATCAAATCTATTGTTAAGATTGCTGTGGCTTTGCGTATTTCATTCTTTTAATTAATTGGGTGGCATGATAACCATCAAGAGAAGAGCCGGCAATGGTTCCTGCCTTTTCAATATCAATAATACCCGTTTCCTCCCAAATTTCGTCGGGCAAATACAAATCCACAATTTCACCAACAATCAATTGCGTACCATTGCTTTTGATAGAAACAATTTCTTTCAATGTTAAACCCATCTGTATTTTTGACTCCTGAACAAAAGGCGCTGTAAAATCATTTTTGTAATCGATCTTCAGTCCGGCAGCATCAAATTCTGACTGTTCTCTTTGATACCGTGCTGATGTTTGGTGTGCTTTTTCAAAAATATTTTTATTAACGTGGTTAATTGTATAATATCCTGTTTGCTTTATATTTTCCAATGTATGTCTTTCAACGGAATCGGGGCGAGAAATAAACCCCATTAAAGCAGGATTTGCACCAATGTGAATCACAGAATTAAAGATAGCCAGATTGGTTTGCCCTTCTTTATTTATGGTTCCGATTAAATTAAGACTTTTAAAGCCGCTCAGAGAATTGATCATTGCAATTCTCTTCCTTTCCTCTAAATCAGCTATCTGTTGATTGGTAAAATGAGTTAACATCAATTATTTTGATTATTTTTTTTTAATAAATATATAAAATAGGATTTCCATTATTGGTGATGTAAAGTATTTCCTATTTATGGCCACCTTCTGTCTATTGTTTCACTTCTTAAGAAAATGGTATTTTAATTTACAACAACTGGTAAGAAACGCCTATAAATTATGTTCCCAATTATAAAAAAAAGATCTCGCATAGACAAAAATTTAAAAACACCAGCTTTTAGAACACGGTTCTTTTTTTAACATTTGAAAACAAACATTCACAAAAATGAATATTGCCGTAATAATAGCCGCAATGTAAACTGTCTGGTTGGAATCCTGATTCGCTACCGCAATAGCAATTAATGCCCAGACCGCCACCAACGCAAATGCGGTCATGTTCAGCTTCCAAACCATATACAAATGAATAATTGTTGCAACGGCAAACATCACAACAGTCCAGCTAGCCTCCGAAATTCCAAACCCAGACCATTGTATTTTTTTCAAATAGGCTGCTACATCTGCTATTAAAGCTACAGAGATCCAACCTGAGTAGATATAAAATGGCAGGCGAAAGAAAAATGCTGTTTTGAAGTCTTTAGATTCAATTATCAACAGGTTATTTCCTATAATTTTCAGCAAGGAAATAAACAAAAGAATCATAATAGGAATGGTTAGAAAAATATATTCATATAACCAGGTCAATACCCATAGACTATTCGCAATGCAGGAAATAACAAACCACCATCCAACATTTAAAATAGTTTTCTCTTTGACATCAGTATTTTTTGTAAGAGGGCCGAAATAAATTACAAAACCAAGAAGCCCGAGATAAATAAGCCCCCAAATAGAAAAAGCGTATCCTGCAGGAGTAAAAAAATTCTGAAACTTGGCTGAAATGGTTGCCATCGTTTCATTATTAAAAATTCCGGTGTTGGAAAGGTAGTTGATGCCAATTGTTACAACCAGAGCAACCATATTTAAAATTTGAAATCGTCTTGTCATCGTTTATTATTTAGAAAGATACCTTATGATTTTATTTTTCAGTTAAATTAATCAAATTTCATCAAGCTAAGAAACTCTACAAAAAAAGTTTATTATTTTTAAACTTTATTAAAGCATAAAGAGCATACAAAACAAATGCACTTTATGTAGCAGATCATATAAAAAAATGTAACTTTAAGAATCATTCAATCATATTAGCTTTGCTCACCCATGTATTCAGTTCTTGAAAAATATATCCGGAATAGAAGTGATATCTCGTCAGAAAAACTTGAAATTATAAAATCCTTCTTTAAACCATTAAAAACAAATAGAAACGAAATACTTCTCCGATATGATCAGATATGCAAATGTTATTATTTTATTAACAAAGGATGTATTCGTTTATTCACAACCACAAAAGAGGGTCTAGACAGCTCAAGGTACTTTGCTTTTGAAGGAAATTTTGCAACAGCTTTGCCAAGTTTTATTGACCAGAAACCTGCTCAAGAGTATCTACAGACAATCGAGAAATCAGAATTGCTATGTATTTCGAGGGAGGACTTTTATCATCTCGTTGAAACAATGCCGGAGTTTGCAAAAATATATACTGAAATTTTGGAGCTCGGATTCATCATCGCACAAAAAAGGATTTATGGATTTCAGGGGTTTAACGCATTAGATAAAGTAAAATGGCTTATCGAATATCAATCACATCTTTTACGTAGGGTATCCAACAGGATGGTCGCTTCGTATCTTGGAATCTCCCCTTCCACCCTAAGCAGAATCAAATCTAAACTCTGAAAACGTTGACATAGGACAACGTTTTTGATTTTTCTTGTCTTTAACTTTGCAGCAAAAAAAAGATATGAAAATACAATTTTTGTTTGTCCTGCTGAGTTCATACTTATGCTTTGGACAAAACAAGACTGAAAAAACGATACTACACTACCCTACTTATGAATATGTGAAGTCTGTTAATAATTTAAGTGCTGAAGCTGCACTTGAGTTGGCAAAACGCATTTTAAAAGCAGCATCTACAAAAAATAAAAACGTTTCTATTGCATTATTGGATGCTTCCGGAACAACAGTTCTGCTCCTCCGAGGCGATGGTGTCGGACCTCACAATACGGAAGCATCGGGGAGAAAAGCCTATACCGCATTGTCTACGAAAACACCCACCCTTTTGTTATTAAAAAATTCGGAAAAGAATCCTGACACAAAGAACATGAATTCACTTCCTGAGTTACTTCTGTTGAGCGGAGGAACGCCCATTTGGTACAAAGGTGAAATCATTGGCAGCGTAGGCATATCAGATGGTGGCAGTGCTGAAAATGATGATTGGATTGCTCAGTCTGCTTCCATCCCTGAAATCGGAATCACCACAACAAAATAGTTTTAATTTAAAATAATAAGAAAAATGAAATCATTCATCTTTACCATCCTTTTCACACTTTTATCCATAGGGACATCTGCTCAGAAAAATACATTTCAACTATCAAGTCATATTTTGGATGTGTCTAAGGGACTGCCAGTTTCAGGCGTCAAAATAAAATTAGAAAAGTATAGTAAACAATCAAAAATATGGACTTTTGTAGACGAGAAAAACACCGATACCAACGGCAGGATTTCGGACTTTCTACCTTCGGAAAAAGATAATCTTGGGATTTTCAAATTGACTTACTACACCAGCGATTATTTCAGAAAAGACAATACAGAAAGTTTTTATCCTTATATTGAGGTTGTGTTCGAAATCAGGGATAAAAATCATTACCACGTTCCGATTACACTTTCTGCTTATGGTTACTCTACGTACAGAGGGAGTTAACTACTGAATTATTATCTCACCTATCAATAACACAATATTACAATAGAATGCCAACTTAAGCTTCCTAATACATAATGCAGTAATCTGGTGATTACAAAAAATAACTTTATCTTCTAAAATTGAAGATATGGAAAATATTACGAGTGCAGATCTAAATGATCTAAAAATCGAGATTATCAATGAGTTCAAAAAAATTGTCGCTGAAGAAATTTTTAAGCATTCTTCCGCTGAAAATGAATTCGAATGGCTACGAAGTAAGTCAATCAGGAAAATTATGAATATTGCCCCAGCAACTTTACAAAACCTGCGTATTAGTGAGAAAATAAGGTATAAAAAAGTAATGGGTTCTTACTATTACAACAAAAAGGATCTTTATAAACTATTTGAATCTAAATAATATGGATGGTCAATGGATTAATTTCTTGCAAAAAATTTCCGATGATAAAAGACTGAATGTGTGGCATATTGCTATTATTGTAGCAATTATTCAAATTGCAATTGCCCAGAATGATAAAAATAGAATTAGAATTAGTCGCAGTAAACTGATGAAAAAATCACATATCAAAACCATTCCAACGTATCACAAATATTTTAAAGAATTACAGCTTTTCGGCTATACAAAATACACACCTTCATATCATCCACAAGGAAGGAGTTGCATTGAGATATTCTACTAATTTTTTTTGGAAATTTTAAGATATCAAAACTCACTAATGTTTCAGGGCGCTCTCCTCCAATTTAATGACAAAAAAATCCGTTAATTTTTTTATTTAACGGATTTTTATTGTTTAAAATCATTTCATCTTTAAAATCTTACTTTTTACCAAGTCAAACTCTTTAAGGATCCTAAGATCCTCTTCAGTAAGACTTTGAGAAATGCTTCCCGTGTCTGGTATTATTTCATCATTCTTATCCAACTTCTGCTTGAGTTTCAACATTTCACTATTAATCATTTCCTGAGTTGTTAATGCATATTGCTCAGTTTGAGTAATAGAATGATGCCCCATCATTTCCTTTACAACATTTATTGGTACACCGTTTTTCAGGGTAACTGTGCTGCCGAATGTTCTTCTAGCTCTATGGGTGTTCAAGTCACCGTCTATTTCGCATAAAATCGCAATCTCCTTCAAATATTCATTCATCTTTTGATTTGATTTTACAGGCAACACTAGATTATATTCCTTGCAAATAGGATCATCCTTGTACTTTTTCATTATTTCAATAGCATTTTTTAACAGTGGAATATTTGTAGAGGATTTAGTTTTTTGCCGTTTCGACATAATCCACATACTGCCATCAATTTCTATTTTGATATCTTTATAAGAAAGTTGCTTAACATCTATGTATGCCAAACCAGTATAGCATTGGAAGATAAAAATATCTCTAATCGCTGTTAAGCGCTTAGTTGAAAATATTTTATTTTCCAGTACATGCAATTCATTCGTACTCAAAGGTTTTTTATCCAATTTTGTTTTTTTGGACTTAAATAATTTGAAAGGATCTTTTATAATGATTTCCTTTGCTATCGCTCTGAGGACAATCTTCTTGAAATTGGCAATATACTTAAGCGTTGTATTATTAGAACATTTTCTTACAGTTTTTAAATAAAATTCATATTCTGTAACAAAAGTATAATCAAGCTCTCTAAATTCTATATCTTCACGCTGATAACGATGCTTAATGAATTTTTCTACATGAGATCTTGCAGTAACGTATCTTTTGTAAGTTCCGATCGCGAATTCCTTGTTGTCAACCAACTGTCGCATTTCTTCGTTGTGATTTTGAAATTCCTCTAAAACCATTACCCTGGAAACATCTTTCCCCTTAATATGATCAATTATTCTTTGAGCAGTGGTAAACTGACCACTGTTATGCAGCTCAGTTCGTAATTTTGTAATGCTCAGAACAATAGAATCTAAAAAATAATTAAGTGATCTCGCATCCTCCTTACTACCGCTAGCTCTTTCAGTTTTTTGATTCCACCTTTCTAGTTCACATCTCATCATAGTTGAAATCTCTTTTGAGATTCTGTCGACTGTAACTCTTAAATAGATTGTTCTATACGTTACTTTCTTCTTACTTGGCGACTTTAAAAAAAAGGTAATGCCAAAACTTTTCTCTAACATAATTCAAATTTTAAGTTAATAAATTTCGAATTAAATTGCTCATTAGTCAAGATGTTAACACCATTTACTAGTTTGATAATCAAATGATTACTATCTGTTTTGTGGCACGGTTTCTTTTACTGGTCATTGTGCCACGATTCTGCCACAAAAATTATGCGTAATTATAAAAATTTTGAGCATCACACAAACACAAAAAAGCTGCAATTCGTTGAATTACAGCTTTTTAAATAGATTTTTGAGTGTTTTTGAAAAATTTAGTTTTCCTACTCTGCGGAGAGTGAGGGATTCGAACCCCCGGACCTGTTACAGTCAACAGTTTTCAAGACTGCCGCAATCGACCACTCTGCCAACTCTCCTTACTTACTACGATTTCTCGTTTTCAGTGGTGCAAATATAGAGTGTTTTTCGGTGATTGCAAAAAAATTAGGTGTTAATTTTAACAAAACTTAATAATTATCTATAAATCAGGGGAATTATTTTTTTAAAATAATCTTTAAGAAGACAAAACAACCATCAATAAAAGAAAAAAGCACCTCTCTCGAAGTGCTTAACTATCTAAAATTAGAATTTATTAATGTAATTCTGCTAAATATTTCTCGGCATCCATTGCAGCCATACACCCGCTTCCAGCAGCAGTAATCGCTTGTCTGTAGATATGATCCTGAACATCTCCCGCTGCGAAAACTCCCGGAAGATTTGTTCTTGATGAACCTTTTTCGGTAACGATATAACCGTTTTCATCCAAATCGATTTGTCCTGCGAAAATATCTGTATTCGGTTTGTGACCGATAGCAATGAAAATTCCGTGTACATCAACCGTAGATTTCTCCTGAGTCTGGTTGTTGATGACAACAGCTCTTTCTACCAAGTTGTTTTCACCTTCAATTCCGATCAACTCGTGATGAAATTTCACTTCAATATTCGGGGTATTTTCCACTCTGTGAATCATTGCTTTTGAAGCTCTGAATTCATCTTTTCTCACCAACATGGTTACTTTATTCACCAATTTTGCAAGATAAGTCGCTTCTTCAGCTGCTGTATCTCCAGCTCCGACAACAACAACATCTTTTCCTCTGTAAAAAAATCCGTCGCATGTTGCACAAGCTGAAACTCCCCCTCCATTGTATTTTTTCTCGTCATCAAGACCCAAATATTTTGCAGTAGCTCCTGTAGAAATAATTACAGATTTAGCAAAAATCTCTTTGCTACCTGCATATAATTTATGAACACCACCAACTTCTTTTGAAAATTCGGCTTTGGTAATCAATTCATAATGCACTTTTGTGTCGAATCTTTCAGCTTGTTTCTGTAAATCCATCATCATTTCAGGACCGGTAATTCCTGCAGGATACCCTGGAAAATTGTCAACTTCTGTTGTGGTTGTTAATTGTCCGCCCGGTTCAAGACCTGTGTATAATTCGGGTTTCAAGTCTGCTCTTGCTGCATAAATTGCTGCTGTAAAACCAGACGGTCCTGATCCAACGATCACACAATCTAAAATATTTTGCTCCATAATCTATTAATCAATTTCAAGGCTGCTAATTTCGGAATTTTTAATGTTTTATTAAAAGAAAATTAATGATACTTGTCAATATTTAATATGTTAAAAGTCGATGAATGATAAACCGCTTTAAACTTTTAAAAACTTCCTCAATTCAAAATTTATATTATTTTTATTCAAATTAAATGTTTTGATACACTCCTCCACTGAATTTCCATTTTTGAAAACTGAAAATAATTTTTCTTTGCCGAATTTAGAAATGATCATTTCACATAAAACAGCTGAAACTAGATAAGGAATTGGTGTCTCCTTTTCAAAATAAAGTCTTTCGTAGACATCTAAGTGTTCAAAAGCATCAAAATCAGGATTTTCTGTGAGAAACTTCTTCAATTTTCCTTTTTGCCATTGATAATCAAACTTTCCGCTTCCTCCAAAATAAGTGGCAATTCCTTCATCGAAGAATGGGTTTATCTTAGGGAAAAGTTTTGATGTATATAAATGAACAATTTCGTGTGTGTAATATTCTGAATTATTTCCCGAGATGACAATGTTGTAATCTTCAGCAAATCCACCAGATTTATCAGCGAACATCATCGGATGATAGTCAAATCCTTTCAATTTAAAAACTTCTTCGGGAGAAACTGTTGAATAGTAAAAGATAGGAAATCGTTTAGTGTCAAAAAATTTTGAAAGCATGTTGATGTCTTTCTTTTGCGCTTCAGCCTCTTTAAGATTATAATTCTTATTTATTGAAATATAATAGGTTATATTATCTTCATTCTTGATTTTCCAATTTCTTGTTGCGTAATCAATGTATTTACTAAAGAAAATTTTGTCCCCATTTTTTACAGCAATTACATTATAGATTGCTTTTACAAGATTGGATTTGGTATCCGGACTATATCCGATGAAAGCTAGTTTTACAATTCTTTTATCTTCTTCGTCTGTTGGAATTATCTCCATTAATGACGGTTGATAAAATTTGTCTCCTAATTTTCCGCTTTCAATGCCAATAATTTCATAATAAGGAGATTTGAATCTTTTAAAATCAGACTCAAGCCAGAATTTTGGATTCTGAGTCTCTAAAAATTCTCCGAGAGTTTTAATGATTTGAATATTAAAAGAATCTTGTTGGTCGACAGTTGGTGAAATTGATTTTATCTTGAATTGAGCATACGACAACTGAAAAAACAGAATCAAAACAAAACACAGAAAATTTACTTTTAACATTGAGTTTAAAATTATTTAATAAATCATCTTAAGTTTAAAAAGTTAAATTAAAAGTCACTTGCAACGCAAAATTGACCATTCACTTCTACACTTTCATCTTAATTTTATCCACATTGATAATCTTGTAAACCAATTCTTTAATCAGCTCAGCATCATCCATATTCACTGCTCCCAAACCTTTTCCTTTCATATCGAACTCCCTTAAAATTGAAATCACACGGGTTGCATGTTTTAAAGGATACAATCTTGCAGCTTCCGCGTAATCTTTGATAAAATAAGGATTGACTCCCATTTGAGAAGCAATTGTTTGCGGCGGTTGACCGGCCATTGTATTATAAATGATAATATTCGAGAAATAGCTGTACAAGCTCGCCATCATCATTACAAAAGGATTGTTTTTCGGATTTTTACCCATAAAATGGGCAATTCTGAATGCAGCGTTTACATTTTTTGTTCCTAAAGCTTTCTGAAGCTCAAAAACATTGTATTCTTTACTGATTCCGATGTTATTTTCTACAACGGTTCCGTCTAAAATCTGTCCTTCTTTAAGAATAATTTTCAGTTTTCCGAGCTCGTTGGCAATTCTAGAGAGGTCGTTTCCAAGATATTCGGCGAGGAGATGAGAAATATTCGGAACAGTTTTGATATTCAATTTAATGCATTCATCGGCAATCCATTTCGGGAGATTGTTATCTCTTATCGATTCGCTCAGAAAAAGTGCATTGGCTTTATCTAAAGACTTTGTCACTTTTTTGCGGCTGTCTAGCTTCTTATGTTTGTGCGCAAAAACCAAAACTGTGGACGGAACAGGATTTTCAACATAGGTTTCCAAAGCTTTGCTTTCATCATCATTCAGCTTCAGATCTTGTGCTTCCTTTACAATAATCACTTGTTTGTCACCCATCATCGGAAACTGTCGCGCCAAAGAAAGAATTTCCTGATATGTTGTATCTTTTCCGTAAGTTATCGTTTGGTTGAAAGCTTTTTCGTCTTCTTCGAGAAAATCATGCTCAAGAGCTTTTACAGCAACATCAATAAAGTAAGGTTCTTCTCCGTGGAAAAAATAAATCGGTAAAACTTCTTTATTTTTAATATTTTTGAGGATTAAATCTAATTCTTTCATCGTATAAATGGAACTTCCAAAACTGAACTTTCAGGAAACTTTTGATTTTAAATTCAAGAAAGACAAAGATAAGTTTTTTATTTATGATTTGATTCGTAAAACTTACCTTTTGCTTACCCCAGAAGAATGGGTAAGACAGCATTGGGTTCATTACTACCTCACCGTAAAATCCTACTCTACATCGGCTTTAATCACTGAAAAAAAGATTATTCTGAATGGTTTAACTAAACGCATTGACCTTTTAGTTACCGAAAAAGCAAAGCCAAAAATTCTAATCGAGTGCAAAGCGCCACAAATAAAATTAACGGAAAAAACTTTCGAGCAGACAGCGCGATACAACTCCATTATCGGAGCGTCTGAGATTATTTTAACGAATGGTTTGCAGCATATTAATGCGAAATTTGAAGAAGGAAATTACACTTTTTATAAACCGTAAATCTTAATCAACTGATGCCCCGAAATGTATTTCTTTTTTCATTTTTACTGTTTTCTATTTTTACTTTTTCGCAATCGAAAGTTTTAATTAATAACAATCTAGATGTTGTAGAAGATGTCTTAAAAAGAAAAAAAATGATTGATGTAGTAAGTCATTTTATTTTAGAAAAAAGTACCAAAAATGAAGACTTAACGATTGTAAATCCTGATAATAAATTGGAAACATGGTTATTTCTGAATGAGCTTAGAAAACTGCAGAACAGCAAAGTATTCAGCACCAATTATATGCTGATGTATGAGGTTACGTCAGCTGAAGCGAGTAACAAAAATAATTTTACAATACACCTGAATTGCTATTACGAGGACAAGGAAATAAAAAATTCTGTAGCAAAAATTGAAATCATACTACAGGAAATTAACAATAAATATCTTGTATCGTCAGCAATCAAAAACAATTTACCTCGCTGGGAATCAAAAACCATTGAAAATTACAATTTCTATTTTGAAAAGGAGATTAACGAAAAAAAACTGAGAGATTTTATTGCGAAAAACAATCAACTGAGTTTAAATTTAAAAGAACAAAAAATTCCCACTAAAATATATTGTGTAGATGATATATATAAAGCTTACGAGCTGTTTGGAATTGCTTACAAAAGAGATTATTCCCCCAATAATTTTTTTCTGGGAATAGAATCGGCAACAGATAACAATCAGAGTACGCTGATTGTTGCTACAAAAAAAGGAATGCTGGATGATTTTTCTTTTGGCAGCCTTTGGAAAGCGAGGATTACAGAGAAATATCCACAAAAGAATCTGTATGTGCCAGTTTTGGAAGGCTATTCATATATCAACGATGAACATCCTTTTTATAAATGGGAACAGATATGGATTCACTTTAAAAATGCCTATTCAGTTTCTCAAAAAACAGATTGGCTGTCGCTGTACGGTACAAAACAAAATTTCAGCCTCTCTTCGACTCCGCTTTACATTGAAAACCTTATTAATGCAATGATCATTAAAACAATTGAAAAAGAAAAAGGATTCAGCGGTGTGTTGGAACTCTTAAACTGTGGAAAATTCGAAGGTGAAAATCAAGACAATTACTTTAAAACACTGGAAAATGTTTCGGGAATTACAAAAGCAAATTTCAATGAAAAGATTGACAAATTGATTACCAGTGAAGATTTAAGTAAATAGGCTATTTTTTAGCGTAACATTTGCATATGTAATGTATATTTATTCACATAAAAAAAATTATATATGAAACATTTACTAATTTCGTCAATACTTCTACTCACTTCAACAACAGTTTTCAGCCAAAAACTAAAAACTGTTTCTTACCAGGATGGTTCACAGAAACTCAACGGATTGGTTACATCAAATGCCGGAAAAAAACTTCCCGGAGTTCTCATTCTTCCTGCTTGGAAAGGAATTGATGATGAAGCAAAAACAGCTGCCGCCGATTTGGAAAAACAAGGATATATTGCCTTTATTGCAGATATTTATGGCGAAGGGAATATTCCGACAGACAATGCTTCGGCGGCGAAGACTGCTGGATTCTACAAAAAAGATTATGCAGCTTATCAGAAAAGAATTTCATTAGCTTTAGAACAATTAAAGAAAAACGGAGCGGTTTCAGATAAAATTGCGGTTATCGGATATTGTTTTGGCGGAACCGGTGCGTTGGAATCAGCGAGAGGGAAACTTCCTGTTGCAGGCGTAGTTTCTATTCACGGAAGTATCGGGAAAGACCAGTCAAGACCAAATGAAGCTATATCAACTAAAATTTTAGTAGAAAATCCTGCAGAAGATAAAAGTGTGACGCCCGAAGATTATAATAATCTGGTCAAAGAAATGAATGACGGTAAAGCAGACTGGCAAATCATTACTTATGCCAATTCAAAACACACTTTTACTGATCCAAAATCTCCTGATTACAATGAAATCATGGCAAAAAGGGCATGGAATCATACCCTTCTGTTTTTAAAAGAGATTTTGAAATAATAAATTTATATTAAAAAGCAACCTCATTTATTTAAGGTTGCTTTTGTATATCACTGGTTGTATTACAATTGGAACACCACCAATACTCTTTTTCTTTATCTTTTAACTTTATTTTTGAAATTTCTCCACAGTTTTCGCAGGCAGAATTATTATTCTCAACTTCTTTTGCTTCGTAATCACAATCGAAACAGCTCCAGGTTGTGAGACCAGCTTTCCCACCAACAAACCATGTGAACGACCGTTCTTTACATTTAGGACAGATTAATAATGCCATATTTTAATTATTTTCTGATTCTCTGTTAACCAATTCCATCGAAAAAGCAGGAAGACAAATCGCAAGATATTCGCAAGGTTCTGAAAACGGATTACTGTAACGAATTCTTGCTCCTTTTTCAATTAAAATACTTTGTCCTTTTTCTAAAACAACATTTTCGCCGTCAATTTCAAATTGCTTTTTACCGGAAATAATGATGGTGAATTCATCAAATTCCGGAGTCTGATGTGGCTCGCTCCAATTTGGAGGTGCAACCATGTGAGCAATGGAAATATTTGAATTCTGGGTAGAATTTCCCCAATGCTCTTCGATTAATTTTCCGTCTGTTGTCGGAACAACAAATGGGGATTTTTGAATTTTATATTTTTTCATAATATGATAATTTAAACGCGGAGGTCGCAAGGATTTTCAACATTCATTTCTCTTTTTGGTTCGCAAAGGCACTTCGTTCAGCAAATGATAGCAAAAGCCTTAGCTGAGTGAAATCGAAAATTCCACGAATTCAAACGCCTTCGCGAACAAAAAAATAAAAAGTTTAATAAAAATTCTTTGCGACCATTGCGCTAATATTTAAATTTGATTTGCTTAAAAATGATTTTCCTTTTTAATTTCGTATACAAAATTAGTTCTTGTCGGTTCACCAAAATAAGCAACTTCCTCTTCAGCAATTTTCTTTCCGCCCAATCTTTCCAAGGCAGTTTGCGAACGGAAATTTTCTTTACCAATGTGAAAATAAACCGTATCAACATATTGAAAAATATAATCAAGCATCAGCTTTTTAATTTGAGGATTGATCCCCCTTCCCCAGGATTTTGTTCCGTAAAAAGTGTAGCCGATGAAAATACTGTTTTTATTTTCATCAAAATCATAAAAACGAGTGCTACCAATAATATCACCGCTTGATTTTTCAACAATTTTAAAAGCACCTTTACTTTCTATTGCACCATTGAAGAAATTTTTAAAAACGTCTTTTTCAAAACGGTTTTTATTGGGATGCTGTTCCCAGACTTTCGGGTCTGAAGCCACTTCGTATAAAGCCTCAAAATCCCCTTGAGATAAGGGGATTAATTGATATTGTTCGTTTTCTAATTCAGGTTGAATTGAAAAGTTCATTTTATCCTTTTTTGTTGGATTCTGATTCGATTTTTTTGATTTCTTTTAATTTTTCAGAAATCTTATTTACCGCGTCCAGTTTTGCCGGTTTCAAAGCAACTTCAGCTTGAGCCATATCCCATTTGATAACCAAATTACCGGAATTTTCGTCTGTAGGATTCAAAGTAATTTCAAACCACTCCTGCTTGTCAGCTAATTTATTTACAGGAACCGTTACATCGACCACGTCTTGTTTTGGATCGTACGTATAAGCTCCCCACTGCTGGAAATCTTTATTTAATATTACTTTCCATTCTTTTTCTGTTGGTACAATGAACAAACCATAAGTCCCTGCAGGAACTGTTTTTCCGCCAAAATTTACAGACTGACCAAAAGTAATTTTTGTTGATGAATTTGCTCCCGCTCTCCAAACCTGTCCATAAGGAACCAATTCTCCGAAGATTTTACGACCTTTTACTCCCGGTCTTCCATAGTCTACAGAAATTTTAGACATAGAAAACTGCTGTTCTACCTTCTGACGCGGACTTGCCGCAGGTACAGAATAATCCTGAGCAAAACTTAAAGCCGAAGCCGATATGCAAACTGCAAATAATAGTTTTTTCACTTTTAAAATTTTTGCTAAAATTACGAAATGGAGTTCAGAAATCACTTTTTGATTTTGATAAATTTTGTTAAATTAAAATTGATGAAAAAAACCTTTAATTGTTATGATATTTTTTAAAACACAAAGAACACAAAGATTTTTTTAACTAATAAATATCTTCAAATTCGCAAAGGTGTTTGACTTCGTCGAATCTTCGATTTCACTCAGAAAAGCTCACTAAGATTAATGCTTAATTTAAAGATTTCTTTTTGCCTGTTCAATGTGTCTTAAATTATGATAGATTACAAATCTGAAAGTATCACCAAGTTTTAATTTAATAAATTTTGAAATACTGATGCTTGTCTTCACCTTATTTAAATTGACATTTTCAGCATCATTCAAAAGTTGAATCATTTTTTTTTGCTGAGCAATAAATTCAGTCAAAACTCTTTTGTCCAGATCACTATGAATAGGATTCATCGATTTGAAGGTTTTCATTTTGTTTAAATTTTCCTTTGGAAGCATACTTTTCGCAAAATAATTTCCTGCAATTCCGGAACTGAAAATCTCTGTTGGTTTTGTATCCGAATTCTTTAGTCGGTTGGTGATTTCAGGGATATAAAATTTACCATAAAGATTTAGATGTTCGAGACATTCCAAAATGCTCCAGCTTTTTTCTGAATTTCTGAAATTGAGTTTTTCATCGGATATATTTAAAAGACTTTCTACAAATTCCAAATTTTCATTTGTAATCTTTGTCAATTCATTAAGCAACTGTTTTGCAGTAATTTTCATATCAATTTTATTGCAAAATTCTTGTTTTAAGAAATCATAAATATTGACTGAAATCAAGATTTTTTAAGCCTTGATAAAGTTTCCGGACTCATCCTTAAATAGTTGGCAATATGTTTATTGGGGACTTCCTGAAAAAGCTGCGGACTTCTCTTTAAAACTCTTTCATAACGTTCTCTTGGAGAATTGATTAGTAAGTCTTTCTCTCTTTCAATCTGTTGCAAAACCAAATCTTCCAAAATAACTGACCATAATTTTAAATTTTCATCTGATGATTTGATGAATCTGTAGAAATCTTTTTTGGCAGCAATTTTTATTTCAGTTTTTTTAATTGCCTGAATATAAAAATCGGTTGGTTTTTCAGATAAAAACGAATCAAGACAGACAATAATATTATCTTTATAACCGAATCGGATCACTCTTTCCTGATCTTCATCTCGGATAAAAATTCTCACACTTCCTTTTTCAATAAAATAAATATTGCTATCGATATCACCTTCCAACGTCAGAAAATAATGCCTGTTGATTATTTTTTTCTTTTGAAACAAATCTGCATCTAATAAAGTCTGTATAATATTCACAATCTGAATTTTAAATTAAATAAAAACCTCATAAAAATATATGAGGTTTAAAATTATAAAAAAGGAAATCTATTCGGGCATCGCTTTCCATTTTTGAAGAATCGCTGTATAGAAATACATAAAAATAAATCCTAAGATCAAAATGATATAGCTCAGCATAAAACCAAGTGATTCTATAATTGTAATGCAGTTTTCATAAACTGCTCCCGTTTCAGAATTGTATATTGTCCCACCACAAGCATCTCTCTGATACATAGAAATGATCACAAATATGAGAAGTACAAACAATACGAAACCATTCATAGAAATATTCACGAAGATCGAAGAAACCAGTTTCCTGACTTTATTCATCATGAATAAAGGAATCAACAAAATAACAATTGAAACCAAAAGCGTTACATGAGATGCAAAATATTCTTCTTTCCCGTTTAAAGAAAAAGAATAAAAAACAGTCAGCAATACCACGGATAAAACTAAAATTCCAGCACTGATAACACTGAAAAGTAACGATTTAAGACCTGTAATTCTAAAGCTGAAGATAAAAGTCGATAAGAAAAATGCGATCCACAAATAAATATGAACATTTTCTGAAAAGAAATCTTCTTTTTTCACCGAATCAACATTCTTCAGCAAATCTTTCATGTTCTCGGTTTTGTAATAATAATCTGTAAGATTATTTTTAAAATACTTATCCGGAGCAATCTGTTTATTGATTTCAGGATTGAAGGCTCTTATTTTGATGCTGTCATCTACAATTCTGCCTTCTTCATCTACAGTTGTAGCGGTAGAATCTGCATAAACTTCAGCTGTCTGAGCTTCATCAGAAGCAGAATAATCATAGTCATTAGTTCTTCCCGGTTCATAATCTTTCATGAAATATCTTACTTCAAAATCAGGATTATTTGGAGAAAAAATCATTTTGGTCCAGATCTTTGCATCCAGATTGTTTTTGACTCTGAATTGCTTAGAAATGGCAATAAAATCAGTTAAAAGCTTTTCCAACTCGGCAGGATTTTTCTTACTTAGCAACAGAGCTGTTTTTTCATTAATAATAGCCTTTCTTTTTTTGAGTATCGGATCAGGATAATCTTTGTTGTACTCAATATCTGTATAACTATATGCATATGAATCTGATAAATCGGAATCATAAAATATATTCGAAAAGTTATAATAGCTTGGCTTTGTTGTTTTGATATAGGATGAAAGGTCTACAACATCTTTCTTAAAATAATAAATCTTTGAGTTTTCTTTTTGTTCGCTATAAGCTTCTACCGTTTTTGCCGATCTTTCAGGTTCAGGCATAATAAAATTTTTCTTATTATCCTTTTTGTAAGAAGTTTTAGAATAAATAGTATAGAACTGATAAACACGGTTATAGTAAACGAAATATTTTTTGTTGCGGTCTGCATCATCAACATTGGTTTCACAATAAAGATCATAAAAAGGTTTCGGATACAGCCTATTTTCTAACGTGTAATCTTCAATATTTTGAGAAAGAAAAGGCGTCGCCCGGTTGATAACATCAATATTTTTTGCCATTTCCTGATCAGAATATTTATTATTGATAAACATTCTGAAGCCCGTCATATAAGAAAAATAAAATGTCGTACACGAAAAAATAATGATGAAATATTGTACAAACTGACCAAATAATTTTCCTTTTGAAGAAGGATAGAAATTTTTGAACGAGTTGTTTTTAAACATCATCAGAAGCCAGCCTACAAGCAGTAAAATTGATATTATAAGATGAATAAAAATGACTCCATCCTGATAATAATCGTTTTTCACACTGTATTTCTGTAAAGAAACAGGATCGATATGAGAGAGGTAGCCAATCACAAAAAAGATGATATGCGCTGCTAAAGCCGCCAAAAGCATCCAGACAATTTTGGTATTCCAAATAGTAGGATATTTTTCGAGCAAATATTCGTTGAATGTATTGAGTTTTTGCATTTTAATTGGAATTAATGAAGATTAATTAACGAAAAACCTTCTTGTAGAAGATGAAATATTTCTGATGTATACCAATTCGGTTTTGGCATTTCCAAAAGCAGAAATCACATCATAAAACTCGGTTTCTGAAGAGAAATAAGCTACATAGACTCCCCCATTGAAATTCAGTTTTTCGAGATTAAAATCTTTGAAAACTTCCAATAATTTTTCGCGTGATTCCGGAGTATCAATTTCTATGATTAAATGGCTGTTTTCTGCGTTCTGAAGTTCAGAATTGTCTTTGTACTGACCATTTTTCAGAAAAATTACCTTATCCGAAACTTTTTCAACTTCATACAATTGCTGTGAACTCAAAATCAAGGCAATCGGATTGTTCACAGAATTGGCAATCGATTTTAAATCTTCCAGAATTACTTGTTGCGCCAAAACATCGAGGTTTGCCAACGGCTCGTCAAGTAAAAGAATTTCAGGCTGTCTGAGAAGTGTTCTTGCCAGTTCGAAACGCATTTTGTAACCGGAAGAAAGCTCGCTCCATTTCAGATGCTTGTAATTCCACAATCCGAGACGCGCGATCATCATCAAAGTTCGTGTTTCATTTTCTTCAGGTTTTACGCCGTAATTTGAGAGAACAAATTTCAGGTTATCCTTAAGACTTCCATACCATTTTTCGGTTCGCTGCGGAATATAAACCAGCTTTGTACGAAGATCATACTCATCTTTCGGCTCAACATTGAATGAATAATTGAGTTCGCCTTCATTAAAAGAAATTTCTTTAGCCAAAATTCTTAAAAGTGTCGTTTTCCCGTTTCCGTTCTCACCTACCAAACCATAAACCTGTCCTTTATTAATTTCCACAGAAACCGGACCCAACGAAAAGCGATTGCTTCCGTAAGATTTCAGAATATTTCTTGCCCGAAGCACAGATTTTTCCAGAGAATGTTCCTGAACAGGAATTTTTTCGATTTTCTGAAGAAGGTTTTTTGATTTTTCAATGAGCTCTTCGGTGTAAGTCGGATACTTTTCTTTCCAGTCCGTCAATTCAATGGCTTCTTTATAAATTTGCATGTTTTGTGTATCCATGGCGCAATCGAGAAGCTTCCTGAAACCCAGAACAGTATCTTTGTTGTCGAAGAAATGATAAACTTCGTTCACACGATGTTGATGTTTCGTCATTTGTTTTATTTAATAAATCTAATATAGATAAAATTCAAGAATAAATTATATCAATTCATAGAGAAAAATTTATTGATTATATTTGGTTAAATTTTATTTTTAAAAATGTTCAAAAAAATATTCTTTAATTTTATCATGATTGTTGCTTCAGCTATTATTAATGCTCAGGAAACGATTCCTTTTCGATTAACCAAGCACAACAACATTATTGTAAAAACATTGGTGAATGACAAAGATTCTCTTCATCTGATGTTTCAGATTGCGATGGAAGATTGCTCTGTTTCACCTGAAAGAAACCGGAATGCAGATCATATAAAATTCACCGATGAATTGAGTGACGGAAATACTGTGCAAATCGGGAACAAAAAATATGAAAACATACGGTTTTTTGACAATGAATTTTCCGGTCACGAATCTGATGGGAAAATCGGAACAGGAATTTTTAAAGATAAATATTTTAAAATCGATTATGATAATAATCAGTTTGTAAGTTATGAAAAAGAGCCAGATCTGAAAGATTATCGGGCAATGAATCTTTTTATGAAAAACGGACAATACTTTATTGAAGCTGATGTCGTCATCGAAGATAAACAGCAGGAAGCTTATTTTCTTTTACAGTCGGGTTATTCGGGTGGACTGATTTTTAGCAACCAGTTTTCTGATGAGAATACATTAGATAAAAAACTGAAAATTACAGGTGAAAAATCATTAAAAAATTCCGCTGGTAAAACAATCACAACAAAACATGGAATCTTACCATTTTTTAAATTCGGAAATATTGTTCTGAAAAATGTTACAGCCGGATTTTTTACAGGAGAAATTAAAAATCAGAAGACCAATTATCTTGCTGCAGATGTGATGCGTAGATTCAACTGGATTTTTGATAAAGACAGAAAAACGGTTTATATAAAGAAGAGTAAATATTTTGATGAGCCATATTATAAAATTTTATAGATAAATTTTCAACTATCTTGTACTATCCTGCCCCATTAATTTTTACTATCTAATTTTTTTATACTTTTAAAAAGTTAGAAAATGATTAAAAAATTAGAATACAATTTATTAAGATTGATTCTAAAAATGCAATGCGCAATCGATTAACCATTTTCTGAATTATAAAAATTTAGAAATTAACCCAATGAATAGTACCCATTCCGGAAACACTGTTTCTTCTGCTTCAAAAAAGAAAAACTATGGTCTTCCTCTGATTCTTATCACAAGCTTATTTTTCTTTTGGGGATTTATCCATAATCTTGATCCGATCTTGATTAAACATTTGAGAAGTGCCTTTCAACTGAATCATTTTCAGGCATCATTAGTCGATTCGTCTGTTTTTGCAGCGTACTTCTTATTAGCAATTCCAGCAGGAATGATTATTCAGAAATATGGTTACAAAACCGGGATTTTGGTTGGGCTATTCTTTTTTGCGGCAGGTTGTTTTCTGTTTATTCCTGCAGCAAACACGATTAGTTACCCATTTTTTCTAGGAGCGCTTTTTGTTTTGTCTTGCGGATTGGCTATTCTGGAAACAGCTGCCAATCCATACATTACCATTTTAGGTCCACAGGAAAAAGCGACTCAAAGATTAAATTTCGCGCAATCTTTCAATGGTTTAGCAGCTTCCATTGCTCCAATTATTGGCGGAGTTTTTATCTTGGCTGAAGAACCAAAATCACAGGAAGAGCTTTCAACATTGAGTGAAGCAGCAAAATTGGCATACATTCAGACAGAAACATCATTGGTAAAAGGACCTTACCTAATTTTAGGATTGATTCTTCTATTGGTTATGATTTTATTTCTATTCATTAAACTACCTGAAGTAAAAGAAAGCGAAGAGAAATCAACTAAAAGTTTCCTACAGGTTTTAGGCGTGAAAAATGTCGGTTGGGGCGTTTTGGCTCAATTCTTTTATATCGGCGCACAGATTTATGTTTTCAGCTTTCTTTTGGTTTTTGCAGAAGATGCGATCAATATGGCTGGACAGGAAGCAAAATATTATGCAGGAGTTACAGGATTATTATTTATGATCGGACGTTTTGCCGGAACATTTTTCATGAAATATATTTCGCCTCAAAAACTTTTAAGAATTTACAGCGTTATGAGTATTATTCTCAGTATTTGGGTTATCGCAGGAACAGGAATTTCAACACTGTATGCATTGGTTGGAATGACATTTTTCATGTCTATTATGTTCCCAACCATATTCGCATTGGGAATTGAAGGCGCAGGTTCAGATACAAAACCTGCTTCAAGTTTATTAATTATGTCAATTGTCGGAGGCGCAATTATTCCGCCTATTGCAAGTAAAATCACAGATATTTCAGGGAATATTCATCTATCCTATATTGTCCCTCTATTCTGTTTTATCATCGTGTTTTTATTTTCATTACGATTTAGAAATAAAACATCTGTACAATAAATAAAGAATAAAAGTATTTGGTCTTTGCTGAGCAGAGCGCTTTTGCCTCAATTATATACTTATATTTTGAATCGGCGAAACTTCGTTTTGCGAACGAAAAATATGCAGAACAATAGTAAAAAAATCTTTGCGCACTTAGCGTTTAAATGATATTAAAAAATGAGCAATTTAATTTTAAAAATAAATCCAAAAGACAATGTTTTAGTCGCTTTGCAGGATATTCCGGCAAATACCGAAATTATTTTTGAAGGAATCAAATACAAAACTTTAGAGGAAATTCCTGCCAAGCATAAATTCTTTATGAATAATATGAAAAACGGCGATGAGATTTTCATGTACGGTGTTTTGGTGGGTAAAGTTCAGTACGATTTGTCAGCCGGCACAAGGATGACAACTGACAATACAAAACACGCTGCCGAACCTTTTTATTACCGTGATGTCGATTATCATTGGACAAAACCTGATGTTTCAAAATTCATCAATAAAACTTTTAAAGGCTATCACCGTTCAAATGGCGATGTGGGAACAGCTAATTACTGGCTTTTTATTCCGACAGTTTTTTGTGAAAACCGAAATCTTGACATTATTAAAGAATCTCTTTACAATGAATTGGGTTATGCAGTTGATGAAAAGTATAAGAACTACACGCATCAATTGGTTGAAGCTATTTCGAAAGGAGAAAATATTGAAGAGCTTGATTTTTCCCCATCCAATATTCCTAAAAAAGAAAGAGTCTTTAAAAATGTAGACGGAATCAAGTTTCTAAACCATACAGGAGGTTGTGGTGGAACGAGGCAGGATGCGGATACTTTAAGCAAACTTTTAGCTTCGTATGCAGACCATCCTAATGTTGCAGGAGTAACATTGTTAAGTTTGGGTTGTCAACATCTTCAGATTGAAAATTTTAAGAAAGATTTATATAATCGAAATCCAAATTTTGATAAACCTTTACTCGTTTTCGAACAGCAGAAAGCTGAAAGTGAAGAAACAATGATCAAAAAGGCCATTTTTGAAACCTTAAAAGGTCTTCTTGAAATTAATAAAATTGAACGGGAAGATGCACCGCTCAGCAAACTTTGTGTAGGCGTAAAATGTGGTGGAAGCGATGGTTTCAGCGGTATTTCAGCAAATCCAGCAGTGGGACATTTGGCAGATATTCTCTCCGTTTTGGGAGCGAAAGTTTTGCTGGCGGAATTCCCAGAATTATGTGGTGCTGAACAGGAATTAATCGACAGAGCGGTTGATCAGCCAACTGCCGAGAAATTCATTAAACTCATGACAGAATACGATGAATTGGCGCATGCCGTCGGTTCAGGATTTTACATGAATCCATCACCGGGAAATATCAAAGACGGATTAATTACCGATGCCATAAAATCTGCCGGAGCAGCCAAGAAAGGTGGCTCTTCTCCTGTTGTTGATGTTTTAGACTATACTGAACCTGCAACAAAACCGGGGTTAAGTCTCGTCTGTACGCCAGGAAATGATGTGGAAGCAACTACAGGAAAAGCAGCTTCAGGAGCAACTTTAATTTTATTTACAACTGGTTTGGGAACTCCGACAGGAAATCCCGTTTGTCCGGTGATTAAAGTGGCGACGAATACGGCTTTAGCGACGAGAATGTCGGATATTATCGATATTGATACGGGTGCAATTGTGCGGGGTGAAAAAACGATTCAGGAAATGGGGGAAGATATTTTAGACTTCTGTATTGAAGTGGCGAGTGGAAATATTATTCCTAAAGCTGTAGCGTTGAATCAGGATGATTTTATTCCCTGGAAAAGAGGGGTAAGTCTTTAAATAAGATTCCAAGTAAAAAGTAAAAAGAGCCAAGGTTGTGACAACTCGCTAAAGTTTGAAAACAAACAAATCTTTGAGATCTTAGTTAAGTGAAATCGAAGATTCGAAGTAGTCAAACGCCTTTGCGAACTTAAAAACAATTAGTAGTCAAAAAATCTTAGCGTACTTTGCGTTAAAAAAAATACAAAAAATAATAAAATGTTTTCATTAAAAAATAAAAAAGCAATTGTAACAGGCGGCGGAAGCGGAATCGGACAAGCCATTGCTGTCCAACTCGCAGCCAATGATGCGGAAGTTCATATTATTGAAATCACAGAACAAAACGGACAGGAAACTCTGGGAAAAATACAATCTTCCGGGGGAAATGCAAAAGTTTATGCGTGTGATGTTTCAAAACAGAAAGATGTTTTGGCTGTTTTTGAGCAAATTGGAGCGATTAATATTCTTGTGAATAACGCCGGAATTGCACACATCGGAAAAGCAGATACGACTTCAGAAGAGGATTTCGACAGGATTTACAATGTCAATATTAAAGGAGTGTACAACTGTCTGTTTGCAGCCATCCCACAAATCAGAAAATCTGGTGGTGGTGTGATTATTAATATGGCATCGATTGCGGCTTTGGTAGGAATTCCTGACCGTTTTGCATACAGCACGGCCAAAGGCGCGGTAAAGGCAATGACGATGAGTGTTGCGAAAGATTATATTAACGAAAATATTCGTTGTAATTCGATTTCTCCGGCAAGAGTTCATACGCCTTTTGTTGATGGATTTTTAAAGAATAATTATCCTGATAAAATTGAAGAAATGTTTGAAAAATTGTCGAAAACCCAACCGATCGGAAGAATGGCGCAACCAGAGGAAGTTGCTTCTTTAGCGCTGTATTTGTGCAGTGATGAAGCTTCATTTATTACGGGTGTGGATTATCCTATTGATGGTGGTTTTACGACTTTAAATAATTAAAAAATAACTTACAGATTATTTTCTTTAACGCAATGTTCGAAGATTATAAATAAAACTGGCAAAAAATCCGTTCGCAAGGGCACTTCGTTCAAAGTGCCTAGGCTGAGTGAAATCGAAGGTTCGACGTAGTTAAACGCCTTTGCGAACGAAAAATATGCAAAACATTATTAAAAAAAATCTTAGCGCTCTTTGCGTTTAAATTAAATATTCAAAGACAATAAAATTTAAAAATGAAATTAATAAAATTCGGAAAACCGGGACAGGAAAAACCGGGAGTCATTATTGGCGATAAAAGATATGATGTTTCGCATTTGGTGAAGGATTATGATGAAAAGTTTTTTTCCGGCGATGCTATCGAAAATCTAAAAGCAGAAATTCATACCCAAAATCTGCCTGAAGTTTCGCAGGAAGAAAGATTGGGAGCGCCTTTGGCAAGACCTTCAAAGATTATCTGTGTTGGTTTGAATTACAAAGATCACGCAGAAGAAACCAATGCGCCGATTCCGCAGGAACCGATTTTGTTTTTTAAGGCGACTTCAGCGATTGTGGGTCCGAATGATGATTTAATTATCCCTAAAAACAGCGTAAAAACCGACTGGGAGGTGGAATTGGCTGTTGTTATCGGGAAAAAAGCGAGTTATGTTTCGGAAGAAAATGCGCTTGAACATGTGGCAGGATATGTTTTGCACAACGATTACAGTGAAAGAGAATTTCAGCTGGAAAGAAACGGGCAATGGGTAAAAGGAAAAAGCTGCGATACTTTTGCGCCGATCGGCCCTTTCATTGCGACGCCTGACGAAATTGAAGATATTCACAATCTACGTTTATGGCTGAAAGTGAATGGAGAAATTCTACAAGACGGTAATACTTCTAATTTGATTTTCAATATCCCTTTTGTGGTGAGCTACATCAGTCAGTTTATGACGTTGCTTCCGGGCGATGTGATCACGACGGGAACGCCTGCAGGAGTCGGTTTGGGACAAAAACCTGAGCCTTGGTATCTGAAACCGGGAGATATTGTGGAGTTGGGAATTGATGGTTTAGGAAGCAGTACACAGAAAGTAAAAGCATACGACGAATGAAAAAATACTGTCTTGCTTTAGATCTCGTTGATGATCCTGAATTGATTGCTGAGTACGAAAAATACCATCAGAATGTCTGGCCTGAAGTGAAGCAAAGTATTTTGGATTCGGGAATTAACAATATGGAAATTTATCGTGCACAAAACCGTTTATTCATGATAATTGAGGCGAATGAAAGTTTTTCTTTTGAAGCTAAAAATGAAGCCGATAAAAACAATCCGAAAGTTCAGGAATGGGAAGAGCTGATGTGGAAATTTCAACAGCAATTGCCCAATTCAAAGTATGGAGAAAAGTGGCAGGTGATGGATAAAATGTTTTCATTGTAATTCATTTTTTTAAACCGCAAAAGTTTCAAAAGATAAAGTTTCAGAAAATAGAAGTTCAAAAGTTTACAAATGTAACCACTTTATCATAATGGTTTTGGTATCTTTTAATTTTCTAAACATCAGAAAATCTTTTTAGTGCTTTTGTGGTAAATATTTAACAAAATTTAATCAAATGATTATAGATTCTCACGTACATTTTTGGGAATTTGATCCGGTTCGAGATGCCTGGATTACGGAAGAAATGTCTGCGATTAGAAGAGATTTTTCACCCGATGACTTTTCATTGTTTTTAAATGAAAATCAGGTTAAAGGATGTATTGCGGTTCAGGCTGATCAAAGTGATGAAGAGACAAAGTTTCTGGTCAGTTTGGCTAAAGAAAACTCGTTCATCAAAGGAGTTGTGGGATGGATTGATTTAACTTCTGAGAAATTGGAAGAATCACTTCAAAACTATCAATCTGAAAAATTAATTAAAGGTTTTAGACATATTGCTGAAGGTGAAGAAACCGGTTTTTTATTACAAGAAAATGTTTTAGAAGGAATCTCAAAACTTCATCAATTTGATTATACTTTTGATATTTTATTAAGAAAGGATCAGCTTTCTGACGCAGTAAAACTTTCGGAAAAATTGCCCGATCAACCATTTATTCTGGATCATTGCGGAAAACCGGATTTAAAAACTATTGATCTAAAAGATTGGAAGTGTAACATTTCAGAACTTGCCCAAAACCCAAATATATATTGCAAAGTTTCAGGACTTTTGACACAAGGAAATTGGAATAGCATTGATGAAAAATCGATTTTTGAAACTTTGGATTTCATTTTCTTGCAATTTGGAATTAAACGTTTGGTTTTTGGAAGCGACTGGCCTGTGATGCTTTTAGGAGGAAATTATGCGTTGTGGCTGGAATTGATTTCAAGATATGTAAGTCAGTTTTCGAAGGAAGAACAGGAGCTTTTTTATTCTGGAAATGCGGTAAAGTTTTACAAATTATAACTAAAATTTTAACCATAAAAGTCACAAAAGTTTTTGACACATGAGTCACATTAGAATTAGTTGAATACTTTGAGAATATTTAGAACACATAAGCTTTAAAAATCGAAGATTTTGTTGTGGGAATTTGATAACTAGACATTTATGTCTTTGCTGAGTGAAACGCCTTTGCGAACGAAAAATATGCATAACAAAATTCAAAAAAACTTTGCGTGCTTTGCGTTAAAATAAAAACAAAACATTATGAACTTAAATTTAAACAATAAAATAATCATCGTAAGCGGCGGTGCAAAAGGCATCGGAAATGGTATTGCTAAAGTTTTAGCGGAAGAAAAAGCTTTCCCAATTATTATTGGAAGAAATGAAGAAGACAACAAAAAAGCCATTCAGGAAATCCAGGATCTTGGAGGAAAAGCTGATTTTATTACCGCCGAACTTTCCCAATCCGAAGAATGCAAAAAAGCTATTGAAGAAGTCGTAAAAAAATACGGAAAAATTGAAGGTATCGTTAATAATGCCGGTGTAAATGATGGTGTTGGTTTGGAGAATGGTTCGTATGAGAAATTCATTGACTCTTATCATAAAAATGTGGTGCATTATTATCTTTTGGTGCATCATGCACTTCCCTATCTTAAGAAAAGCAAAGGTTCCATTTTAAATATCGGCAGCAAGACCGCAGAAACCGGACAGGGCGGAACTTCTGGTTATGCAGCTGCAAATGGGGCAAGAAATGCCTTAACAAGAGAATGGGCGGTTGAGCTTTTGCCTTACAGTATTCGTGTGAATGCCATTATTGTTGCTGAAGCATGGACTCCACTCTACCAATCGTGGATTTCGACTTTTGAAAATCCTGAAGAAAAACTAAAAAGTATTACATCAAAAATTCCTCTGGAAAATAGAATGACAACTTCAGAAGAAATTGCGAATATGGCTGCGTTTTTATTGTCTGAAAAATCTTCGCACACGACGGGACAGTTGATTCATGTGGATGGTGGATATGTGCATTTGGACAGAAGTTTGGGGTAATAAATCATTTTTAATTTTATTTAAGTTAAAAGAAATTTATAAATTTGTTTAAAACGAAAAGATGGAATCTGCTACATTAAAAAACATCAACAAAATTCTTAAAGACGCTCCAGAAAATATTTTGGAGAGAATTTTAGGTTATATTGAAGGAATTTTAGAAGAAGAAAATACTGATTTTAAACTTTCTGATGAGCAAAAAGAAAGTCTTCGTCAAATAAAAAAAAGATCCTACGAACAACATACTGAAATTGATACTTTTCTTAATGAAATGAGTTCAAAATATGGCATTTAAGATTATCATTTCTGATGAAGCAAAAGCAGATCTTGAACATTCCTATCTTTACTATAAAACAAAAGTCAATAAAAAAATCGCCGATAATTTTTTCAAAGATTTTAAATCTAGTTTAAATACTATTTCGAAGAATCCTTATTTTAAAATTTGGTTTGAAGATTTTCATGGAAAATTAATGAAGAAGTATCCTTTTCTGATATTTTACACTATTGATAAAAATGCTGGAATTATTGTCGTTTCAAGAGTTTTTCACACATCAAAAAATCCTGAAAAATATCCATAAAAAAAGCGGAAGAAAAATCTTCCGCTTCTACTTTATCTTAATCAAAAATTACATTGTTTCCATTTTGAAACTCATGCTTTCGATTACTTTTAAGATGGCTTCAACCGTATCCATTGATGTTAAACAAGGAACACCGTTTTCAACGCTCATTCTTCTGATCTGGAAACCGTCTCTTTCAGACTGCTTTCCTTTGGTCATTGTGTTGACAACATACTGAACTTTTCCTTTTTGAATTAAATCGATCAGATTGACATCTTCTTCGCCGATTTTGTATCCGATTTTGCATGGAATACCTTTTTCTTCGAAGAATTTTGCAGTACCTTCCGTTGCCCAGATTCTGAAACCAACTTCATGGAATCTTGATGCCAGATCAGCTGCCTCTTGCTTATGTTTATCAGCGACCGTGAACAAGATTGAACCGTGCATCGGAACTTTTCTTCCTGCCGCAACCAATCCTTTGTAAAGGGCTTTTTCCAAAGTTGTATCTTTACCCATAACCTCTCCTGTAGACTTCATTTCTGGACCTAAAGAGATGTCAACTTTCGTTAGTTTTGAGAAAGAGAACACAGGAACTTTTACGAAAACGCCTTCTTTATTTGGAACCAATCCGTTTTTGTATCCTAAATCTGTTAATTTCTGACCTAAAATTGCTTTTGTAGCCAAATTTGCCATCGGAACATCCGTGATTTTAGACAAGAAAGGTACTGTTCTGGATGAACGCGGATTTACTTCGATTACATATACATTTCCTTCGAAAAGAACGTACTGAATGTTCATTAAACCAATTACATTCAATCCTTTCGCTAATCTTTGAGTATAATCTACCAAAGTATCTACTTCACTTTGTGAAATATTTTGTGGAGGATACACTGCAATCGAGTCTCCGGAGTGCACTCCCGCTCTTTCGATGTGCTCCATAATTCCCGGAATGATTACCGTTTCACCGTCGCAGATCGCATCAACTTCAATTTCTTTTCCAACCATATATCTGTCGACCAAAACTGGGTGTTCCGGACTTGCATCTACCGCAAATTCCATATAATGAGCCAATTCGGCTTCCGTATAAACAATTTCCATGGCTCTACCTCCCAAAACGTAGCTTGGACGAACCAATACCGGATAACCGATTTCGTTGGCAATTTTTATCGCTTCTTCTTTTGAAGTCGAAGTTTTTCCTAAAGGCTGAGGAATCCCCATTTCCTGAAGGGCTTTTTCGAACTTATCTCTGTTTTCAGCTCTGTCAAGATCTTCCAGAGAAGTTCCCAAAATTTGGACTCCATAGGAAGCTAATTTATCTGCTAAGTTGATGGCTGTTTGTCCACCAAACTGAACTACAACACCTTTTGGTTTCTCAAGATCGATGATGCTCATCACATCTTCTTCCGTCAACGGTTCGAAGTATAATTTATCTGAAATTGAGAAGTCTGTGGAAACTGTCTCAGGATTGTTATTGATGATAATTGCTTCATAACCCATTTCTTTGATTGCCCAAACCGAGTGAACGGTTGCGTAATCAAACTCAACGCCCTGCCCGATTCTGATTGGTCCGGAACCTAAAACAACAATTTTTTCTTTTTCTGTAACCACAGATTCATTTTCTTCCTCGTAAGTTCCGTAAAAATAGGGCGTTTCGCTGGCAAATTCAGCAGCACAGGTATCAACCATTTTGTAAACAGGTACTACTCCGTTTTGTTTTCTGAAGTTATACACCTCACGCTGCGTGACTTCCCAAAGGTGAGCGATATTTAAATCTGCAAAACCTAATTTTTTAGCTTTAATTAAAGTTTCAAGATCAAATTTGTTATCGGCAATTATTTTTTCGAAATCAATTAATTTCTTGATTTTCCAGATGAAAAACTTGTCGATTTTACTCCATTCTACGATTTCTTCCCAATCGTAACCTCTTCTTAAAGCATCTCCGATGATAAACAATCTTTCGTCATCACAAACTCTGATTCTTCTTTCGATTTCTTCTGCCGTTAAAGCTTCTGCCTGCTTAGTTTTTAAACCAATATGTCTGATTCCAGTTTCCAGAGAACGGATGGCTTTCTGTAAAGACTCTTCGAAATTTCTTCCGATGGCCATTACTTCACCTGTTGCTTTCATCTGAGTTGATAATCTTCTGTCTGCCGTTTCGAATTTATCGAATGGGAATCTTGGGAATTTAGTAACCACATAATCCAAAGCCGGTTCAAAACAAGCGTAAGAAGTTCCTGTAACCGGATTCATGATTTCATCAAGCGTTAAACCAACCGCGATTTTTGCAGCAATCTTTGCAATCGGATAACCTGTTGCTTTCGATGCCAAAGCCGATGAACGTGAAACTCTCGGATTAACTTCGATGATGTAATAATCAAACGAATGTGGGTCTAAAGCCAGCTGTACATTACAGCCACCTTCAATTCCTAATGCTCTGATGATTTTCAGTGAAGCGTTTCTCAGCATCTGATATTCTCTGTCAGAAAGCGTCTGAGAAGGCGCCACAACGATCGAATCACCTGTGTGAACCCCCACCGGATCTATATTTTCCATGTTACAAACCACAATGGCGTTGTCGTTTGCATCACGCATTACTTCGTATTCAATTTCTTTGAATCCCGCGATTGATCTTTCGATCAAACATTGTGTAACCGGACTGTATTTTAGACCTAATTCAGCGATTTCTTTTAATTCAGCTTCATTGGCGGCAATTCCACCACCTGTTCCCCCCATTGTAAAAGCAGGACGAACGATTACAGGATATCCGATTTCTTCAGCGAAATTTAATGCTCCTTCAACCGTATTTACGATGTCAGATTCAGGAACCGGTTCATTTAATTCTCTCATCAGTTCACGGAATAAATCCCTGTCTTCCGCTCTGTTGATTGCTGAAAGTTTTGTTCCTAAAACTTCTACCTTACATTCTTCAAGAATTCCTGATTTTTCCAATTCTACTGCCATATTCAGACCAGTCTGACCTCCCAAAGTTGGTAAAAGCGCGTCAGGACGCTCTTTTCTGATGATATGACTTACAAACTGAAGTGAAATCGGCTCAATATATACTTTATCTGCGATTTCAACATCCGTCATAATCGTTGCAGGGTTTGAGTTAATCAAAATTACCTTGTACCCTTCTTCCTTCAAAGACAGACAAGCCTGCGTTCCTGCGTAATCAAATTCCGCCGCCTGACCGATGATGATTGGACCTGAACCGATTACTAAAATTGTTTTTATGTCGTTTCTTTTCATTTTTTTCTTTTTTATTATTCCATGGGTTTCACCCACGGCTACTGTTGTTGAACCATTTCATGGTTCTGTTCTTGGTTGTTTCACCGTTTTCCATAGGTTGCACCTACGGCTATTCATATTGAATCCTTCGGATTCGTTGAATTCTGATATTTAAATTTCAGCGGCGAATTGCACGCAGCCCGACTTGAGCGGAAATCCTTTTTTGCCATCCTGATCGTTCTATTTTACTGAAATGTTCTGCAAAAAAGATTGGGAGCGGAAGGCGGATTAAGCTGCCCAAATTAATTTTCTACTTTTTAAAATCTTCCATTAACTGGATAAATTCGTCGAACAAATAATTCGCATCTTCCGGACCTGGACTTGCTTCCGGGTGATACTGAACTGAGAAACAAGGGTGAATTTTGTGTTTCAGACCTTCATTTGTTCTGTCGTTTAATGCGATATGTGTTTCAATTAAATCTGTTCCTTTCAAGCTTTCCTGATCCACTGCGTAACCGTGGTTTTGAGAAGTGATCGCCACTTTGTTTTTCTCTAAATCTAAAACCGGGTGGTTTCCTCCTCTGTGTCCGAATTTCAACTTGAATGTTTTTGCTCCACAAGCCAAACCGATCAATTGGTGTCCTAAACAAATTCCGAAAATTGGAACTTTTCCTAAGATTCCGTTGATCATTTCAAGAGCCTGTTGGTTATCTTCAGGGTCACCGGGACCGTTTGACAACATAACTCCGTCAGGATTCATCAACAAAATTTCTTCTGCCGTTACATCCTGAGAAACAACCGTGATATCGCAGTTTCTTTGAGATAACTCTCTGATAATTCCTAATTTAGAACCGAAATCAACTAAAACCACTTTCAAACCTCTTCCCGGGTTGGCGTAAGGCGTCTTTGTAGAAACCTGCTCCACCTGGTTGGTTGGGAAGTTTGTTGATTTTAATTCTGAAACAACTGTGCTTTCATCGGCATCAGCGTTTACGATTTTTCCTTTCACAACCCCGTAGTTACGAAGAATTCTTGTCAGTCTTCTGGTGTCGATTCCTGAAATTCCTGAAAGGTTTTTCTTTTTAAATAATTCATCTAAAGTAATCTGAGTACGGAAATTCGACGGCAAATCACAAAGCTCTTTTACAATAAGTCCTTTGATAGCCGGTTCAATACTCTCATAATCATCTCTATTAATCCCATAGTTTCCGATTAATGGATAGGTCATACACACAATCTGACCGCAATAAGACGGATCAGAAATCAGTTCCTGATACCCTGTCATTCCGGTATTGAAAACCACTTCTCCCGCTGTTTCCAATTCTGCTCCGAAACCTTCTCCATGAAACACTTCACCGGACTCCAGTATTAACTTTTTCTTCATTTTAAACTTTTATCTCTTATTATTTTATTATTAACAGGTCGCCCCTACAGGGCTTTTTGGATTATTTTATCCATTTTATTCCATGGGCTTTACCCATGGCTATTGTTGTTTGACCCTTTCGGGTCGGCTGAATACTTGATTCTTTTTACTTTTTACTTGATTTTTTTCTTCAAGCTCTTATTTAAAAGTATACCCTTCTTTTTCCAAGGCCTCTTTTAAAATTGCCATTCTTGCGAAAACGCCGTTCTGCATTTGTTTGAAGACTCTTGAACGTTCGCATTCTACCAAGTCTGTATCAATTTCCACTCCTCTGTTGATTGGAGCCGGATGCATGATGATGGCTTCTTTTTTCATTGCTTTTTCTCTTTCTTTCGTCAAACCGTATTTTCTGTGGTAATCTGAAGCAGAGAAACTCATTTTTGCGTCGTGTCTTTCGTGCTGGATTCTTAACAACATTAGCACATCAACTTCTTTGATTAATTCATCAACATTTAAATATGTTCCGTTGATTAAAGCACCTTCGTCAAACCATTGTTCTGGTCCCGAGAAATATACTTTTGCTCCTAATCTTCTTAGCGCTTCTGCGTTTGAATTGGCAACTCTACTGTGTTTTACGTCTCCTACAATTCCCACTTTTAAGCCTTCAAACTTTCCAAATTCCTGATAAATCGTCAATAAATCCAGCATACATTGAGATGGATGGTTTCCCGTTCCGTCACCTCCGTTGATTACAGGGATTTTAATATTTTTTAATTCATCAAAATATCTGTCTTTTTTATCTCTGATTACGACAAGATTTACTCCAAGGCTTTCGATGGTTTTTACCGTATCATATAAACTTTCACCTTTGTTTACCGAACTGTGAGACGCATCAAAAGGAACAACCTGTAAGCCTAATTTTCTTTCAGCAATATCAAAACTTGTTTTCGTTCTTGTACTGTCTTCGAAGAAAAGATTTGAGCAAAAAACTTCTCCTTCAATTTTAGCCGTTTTTCCGTTGGCAAAAGCCAGTGCTTCTGTTACTATACTGTTGATTCTCTCGGTGCTTAGTTCTGTAATCGTAAACATAATTTCTTAATTTTTGAACATAAAAAAAGCGAAGAAAATATCTTCGCTTAAAATAAATAAATATCGTAAAGGGCGTCTACGCCCGGTAATTCTAATGATATAAATACTGTGTTATTCATTAGGTGCAAAGATACAACAATTTTACAAACTGACAAAACCAAAATTTTAAATAAATTAAAAATCTCAATCAATACCCTATTTTCATTTTTAAATATTATTTTTGTTAAAACTCAACTTCTCTATATGGATTTAAAAGATAAAATGATTCTCAGCATTATTCAGGAAGATTCTACTTATTCTGTAAAAGAAATTTCAGAAAAGATTGGTCTTACCTTTACTCCTACATATGAACGTATCAAACAGCTGGAGAAACAAGGAATCATTGAAAAATACGTAGGTCTTTTGAATCGTGAAAAACTGGGTTTAAATATTGTTGTTTACTGCAACGTACGTCTGAAAGAGCAATCCAAAAAAGTTCTGGAAACTTTCGAGAAAAACATCATGCAACACGATGAAGTTCAGGAAATCATAAGTCTTTCCGGCGAATACGATTATATGCTTAAAATTATCGCTAAAGACATTAATTCTTATAATGATTTTACGGTAAATGTTATTTCAAACATTCCTAATATCGGGCAATATCACAGTTCTATTGTGCTTCATGAGGTGAAGAAGTCGACTAAGTTTAAGATTGATTTAGCTTAATTTTTTATTTAATTTAGCTTGATAATTTAAAGATGCTTCGACAAGCTCAGCATGACATCATTACAAATAAATCACTAATAAAAATAGATAGTATTAGAGCATGCTGAGCTTGTCGAAGCATTTAAGAAAGTTTTAAGTTTAAAATATCAACCCAATAACTTATTTTTCAACTTATTAAATTGATATTCTATTTTATCTAAACACAAATTCCCAATACTTCCCTGATGGGTATGATTTAAGTTTTCAATTTCAAAATCAAACTCATTATTTTCAATCTCCTGCCCTACTTTTACATATGCATCACGGAATGAGCTTCCATTCTTCACTTCTTCATTAATTTTCTCTACGCTGAAAAGATATTTATACTTTTCATCCTCCAAAATTCCTTCTTTCACCTGAATATTAGGTAACGTATAATTTAATATTTCCAGACATTCTTTTAATGAATCAATTGCCGGGAAAAGAATTTCCTTTGTCAGCTGCATATCTCTGTGATAACCTGAAGGAAGGTTGTTTGTCAACAAGATAAACTCATTTGGCAACGACTGAATTCTGTTGCAACGTGCACGAACCAATTCAAAAATATCCGGATTTTTCTTGTGTGGCATAATGCTGCTTCCTGTTGTAAACTCTTTAGGAAAGCTGATGAAATCAAAATTCTGACTTAAATATAAACAAACATCATAGGCAAATTTCCCTAATGTTCCCGCCAAAGTCGCCATTGCCATTGATAACATTTTTTCCGACTTTCCACGCGTCATTTGAGCATACACTGAATTATAATTCATCGACTGAAAACCTAAATTATACGTCGTACTCTCACGGTCAATCGGGAAAGACGAACCATATCCCGCCGCTGAACCTAAAGGATTTTTATTAATGATATTTTTTACCGAAAATAACATTTCAACATCATCCAACAAGGCTTCTGCATACGCCCCAAACCATAATCCAAATGAGGAAGGCATTGCAATTTGCAAATGCGTATAACCTGGAAGCAGAACATCTTTATGCTGATCTGCTAATTTGATTAATATTTGAAAAAATTCATCTGTCAACGCTGTGATTTCGCGAATTTCATCAACTAAATACAGTTTTATATCCAATAAAACCTGATCATTTCTTGAACGAGCAGTATGAATTTTCTTTCCTGTATCGCCTAATTTTTCAATTAAAATAGATTCAATCTGCGAATGTATATCTTCCGCACTTTTATCAATTTCAAAAATTCCGTCTTTGATATCTTTCAAAATTTCTTCCAAAACAGACAACATCTGCTTTGATTCTTCATTGGAAATAATTCCAACTTCTGCTAACATCTTACAGTGCGCCATTGAACCTTTAACATCGTATTTTGCTAAACGCTCATCAAAATCAAGATCTTTCCCGACTGTAAATGTATTGACTAATATATTGGTGGCATTATCGTTTTTTTGCCATATTTTTTTCATAAAAATTTCTTTTTTTGTTGGAAGATGGAGGCTGGGTGTTGGAAGTTTACTATCAGCTGCTTTATCTTCTCTTATTATTTGATTTTGTCATTCCGACGAAGGAGGAATCTATTTTTATCTTTAAAAAGATTCTTCACTCCACTACGTTCCGTTCTGAATGACATAAATGAATATTTTTTATTATATATTTTTCTTTTGTCTTGAAACAAAAGAAACAAAAATTCAAGACTGGAAACTTCCGCTAAAAAATATTTTTATTTCTCTAAAAATCCCAAAACTCGTGCGAATTGAATATTGGTTCTTCGATTCAATATTTGTCTCGCACTCAAACAGTGGGATTTTCTTAACGTTCATAAAACTATTTTTCTTAACGCTCCATTTTCCTAAGTCGATATTTTTACGCTTCATAGACTTCCATCATCCATCTCCCCGCTTCCAGCCTATAAAACCTTCTCTAAGATCTTAATGTAAACATCAATTCCCTCTTCTATTTCTTCAATGACAATAAATTCATCCGCAGTGTGCGAGCGCCTGCTGTCGCCAGGGCCGATCTTCACCGATGTACAAGGGATAATCGCCTGATCGGACGATGTTGGTGAACCGTAAGTTGTCCTCCCGATTTCCAGACCTGCCTGCACAAACGGATGATCCATTTCGATTTTTGAGGAATTTAACCTGAAAGATCTTGCCGTTAAGCTAGATTTCATCTGCGATTGGATGATTTCAAATGCTTCTTTATTAGAATATTCATCGGTAACCCTTACATCCAAGGTAAAAGTGCACGATTCAGGAACTACATTATGCTGAACTCCGGCATGAATTCCCGACAGCGTCACTTTAACTTCACCCAAATAATCCGAAACTTTTGGAAATTTAAAATTTAAAATCTGCTGTAAATCTTCCATACATTTTACAATGGAGTTATCGTTATTCGGATGAGCGGCGTGAGAAGGAGTGCCCTTCATTTCCCCATCAATAACCAAAAGTCCTTTTTCCGCGATTGCCAGATTCATCTGCGTTGGCTCTCCTACAATGGCAAGCTCGATATTTGGTAGTTGGGGAAATAAAGCTTCAATTCCGTCAAAACCTGAAATCTCTTCCTCAGCCGTCAAAGCAATCACTAAATTGTATTTTAAATCTTCTTTATCGAAAAAATGCAAAAAAACCTGCGCCATAGAAACCAAAGAAGCTCCGGCATCATTGCTTCCCAATCCAAACAGTTTTCCATCCTTTTCAATCGCTAAAAAAGGATCTAAAGTGTAAGCTTTATTTGGTTTTACGGTATCATGATGCGTATTCAGTAAAATCGACGGCTTGAAAACATCAAAATTTTTATTCACTGCCCAGATATTATTTTTAAAACGTTTGGTAGGAATTTGGTGTTTTTTGAAAAAATTTTCAATCTCTACAGACGTATTATATTCATCCTTGCTGAATGAAGGGATTTCAATTAATTTTTTCAACAAATCCACTGCGTTATTCAGCAATTCCTCTTTACTACAAACAGATTTCAGTTCCTGCATGATGGTTTTCTATATGGTTTTTTAGTTCGGATTCTTTAATTAAAAATACCTTATTTACATTATTTTTCACTGCCCCGAGAGCATTTTCAAGTTTCGGAAGAATTCCTTTGTGAAGTTTTCCTTCATTTTTTAAAACAGAAAATTTTCCTTCAGAAATATTTTTAATGATAGATTCCGAATTATTTACATCTTCCAAAACACCTTCTTTATCAAAACAATACAATAATTCAACATCATATTTTTCAGATAAAGCCTGAGCAATTACCGAAGCAATCGTATCTGCGTTGGTATTGAAAAGATTTCCTTTTTTGTCATGAGTGATTGCTGAAAATACCGGAACAAGTTTAAGCTTAATCAATTTTGAGATTAATTTTCTGTTCACACTTTTCTTCTCAATATCACCTACAAATCCGAAGTCTATTTCTGAATGTTCCCTTTTTTTGGCTTTAATTAAATTAGCATCAGCGCCCGAAAAACCTATTGCTTTACATTTTTTATGCTGAAGTTTAGCCACAATATTTTTGTTGATCCCTCCCGCATATACCATCGCCACAATATCCAACGTATCTTTATCTGTGATTCTTCTTCCGTTGACCATTTTTTGTTCAACGCCCAGTTTATCAGCCAATGTGGTTGCTAATTTTCCGCCTCCGTGAACTAAAATTTTCTTTTCTTTAATTTCAGAAAACTGCTCCAGAAATTCATTCAATAATTCTTCATCATCGATTAATGCTCCGCCGATTTTTATGATGTATAATTTATTTTTCATTGCAAACCTTTTTTGAAAACCTCATAGGTTTTTGAAACCTATGAGGTTTAGTTATTAAGAATTCAATTCATCTAAAATTTCAGAGAAGACAGCCTGAGCCGAGAAAATTCGGTTTTTTGCCTGCTGATAAATGATGGAATTCTCACCATCCATTACTTCGTCGCTCAATTCTACATTTCGACGAACCGGAAGACAGTGCATCACTTTTCCCTGATTGGTATTGGCTAATTTGTCATTCGTCAGCATCCAGTTTTCTTTCACTTCGGGCATTGCTGCGTAATCATCAAAAGACGACCAGTTTTTCACATAAATAAAATCTGCATCTTTCAACGCTTCATCCTGATTATGAATTACTTTTACATCTTTTGTAAAGTTTTTATCTAAATCATAACCTTCAGGATTGGCGATTACGAATTCAACATCCATTTCCTGCATCCATTCTGCAAAAGAATTTCCCACCGCATGAGCTATCGGTTTGATGTGAGGAGCCCAAGTCAATACCACTTTAGGTTTGCGTTCTTCTTTCCAGTTTTCGGTAATCGTAATACAATCAGCTAAGCTTTGTAAAGGGTGACGTGTAGCAGATTCCAAAGAAATTACCGGAACTTTGGCATGTTGTTCAAATTGACTTAAAATGCTTTCGTTAACATCATCTTCCTTGCTTTTCATTCCTGCAAAACAACGAACCGCGATGATATCACAATATTGATTTAATACTTCGATGGCATCTTTAATATGTTCAACAGTGTCGCCGTTCATTAAAGCTCCATCTGCGAATTCTAAGTTCCATGCTTCTTGTGCGGCATTTAACGTCAAAACATTTAAACCTAAATTTTGTGCAGCAATCTGACTGCTTAAACGAGTTCTCAGACTTGAGTTTAAAAATACAAGTCCGATTGTTTTTCCTTTTCCTTGCTCGGTTTCCGAAAGAGGATTTTCTTTAATTTGTAACGCTTTTTTTATAATTTCCTGTAAGTTTTCAACATCGCTTACAGAGGTGAATTTTTTCATTTGATAATTTTTATTTTTTCAATGGACAAATGGAATATCCATTTCATTTTGAATTGATTTTAAAGATTTTTTATCTTACATATTATCTGAGTTTTTAACGCTAGGGTCGCCAAGTTTTTTTTTAATTAAACTTGAAAATATTTTCGTTCGCAATGGCGTTTCACTCAGCAATCGAAAGCCTCGTTTGTCATTCTGACGAAGGAAGAATCTATTAATATTATGAAAAGAGATTCTTCACCCCACTTTGTTTCGTTCTGAATGACAGACCGTGTAACTTTCACAGATTAAATCTGCTCCAATACTTCTTTTAAAGCACCAATGAATAGATCGGTTTCTTCTTTTTTAATGTTAAGCGCCGGAAGAATCCTCAACACAGCCTTATCATTGGAATTTCCTGTGAAAATATGATGCTTGTACAACAGGCTGTTTCTTACTTCTGAACAATCCCTATCGAGTTCAATTCCAATCATCAGGCCTTTCCTTCGAATCGTTTTAATATGTGGAAAATCTTTAATTTCATTTTCAATATATTCGCCCATTTCCCGAGCATTTTCGATGAGATTCTCATCTTTCATAACGTCTAAAACCGCAATTGCAGCGACACAACCTAAGTGATTTCCTCCAAAAGTTGTCCCCAGCAAACCGTTGCTTGCCTGAAATTTTGGGTGAATCAATACTCCACCGATTGGGAAACCATTGCCCATTCCTTTTGCTGTCGTGATAATATCCGCTTCAATTCCGAATTCCTGATGCGCGAAGAAATATCCGCTTCTTCCATATCCTGACTGGACTTCATCCAAAATCAAAACTGCATTATATTTTTCACATAATTCTTTGATTTTAGTTAAAAATTCAACAGTTGGAATCATAATTCCGCCAACTCCCTGAATTCCTTCAATAATTACAGATGAAATTTCATTTCCCTGATTTTCAAAAATGGCTTCAAGTTGTTCAATATTATTCCATTCAGATTTAATGAATCGTTCGTCGTAGTTTACCGGAGCTACAATTTTAGGATTGTCGGTCACAGAAACTGCCGCCGAAGTTCTGCCGTGAAATGAACCTGAGAAATACAACACTTTGCTTTTCCCATTGTGAAACGAAGCCAGTTTTAAAGCATTTTCATTCGCTTCAGCTCCTGAATTACACAAGAATAAATTGTAATCTTCCAAGCCTGAAATTTTTCCTAATTTTTCAGCTAATTCAGTTTGTAATTCATTCTGAACTGAGTTTGAATAGAAAGATATTTTATCTAATTGGTTTTTTAATTGATTTTGATAATGCGGATGATTGTGTCCGATAGAAATTACCGCATGACCTCCGTAAAAATCAAGATATTTTTCTCCTTTATCGTCCCAAAGAAATGATCCTTGGGCTTTTATCGGATTTATGTTAAATAATGGATATACGTTGAATAAATTCATTTTTTTTGTTTTTTTTTATTTTTCTTTTGCCTTGAAGCAAAAGAAACAAAAGTTCAAGACTGGAAACTTCCGCTAAAAAATATTTTTGTTCTCTAAAAATTCTAAAACTTGCGCGAAATCGACATTTGTTCTTAGATTCAACATTTTTCTCGCGCTTCGAACAGTAGAATTTTCTTAACGTTCACAAAAGTATTTTTCTTAACGCTTCATTTTCCTAGGTCGGTTTTACTTTGAGTTTAAAAATTCACGATTGGCTTATTGACAATTGACATTTAAAACGCCACAGGCTTCAAGTTCAATCCTAAATTTTCTTCCCAGCCCATTGCAATATTCATGTTTTGGACTGCCTGTCCGGAAGCTCCTTTCAACAAATTGTCAATCGCTGAGTGAATTACCGCAACATTTCCACTCTTTTCTATATAAATCACACAGCGATTGGTATTGACAACCTGTTTTAAATCAATTGCTTTTTCGCTTACCTTTACAAAAGGCTCATCTGCATAAAAATCATGATACAATTGATTGATATCTGAAAGTTCTAAATCTGTTTTCACCGTGGAACTCGTAAAAATTCCTCTCGCAAAATCCCCTCTCCATGGAACAAAATTCAGACTGATTTCATTCGTGTTAAAAGAAACTAATTGTTGTAAAATCTCATCCACATGTTGATGTACCAAAGTTTTATAAGCTGAAATATTATCGTTTCTCCAGGTAAAATGCGTCGTCGGCTGTAAAGATTGACCGGCACCTGTTGAACCTGTAATTCCCGTTGTGTACACTTCATTCAACAATCCTTTTTGAGCTAATGGAAGCAAGGCCAGTTGAATCGCTGTCGCAAAACATCCCGGATTTGCAATGCTTTTTGCTCCAAAAAGTTGTTTTTTGTTGATTTCAGGCAAACCGTAGATAAAATTTCTGTTTCCTAAATTATCCTCTAAACGAAAATCATTTCCTAAATCGATTACTAATGTTTCATCTTTTACAGAATTTTGCGTCAACCAATTTTGACTTTCTTTGTGCGGAAGACATAAAAATAAAATATCTACCTCTTCATGCTGATCCGTTAAAACCATTTCACAAACCGCCGCTAAATCCGGGTACAAATCTGAAATCTTTGTCCCCGAATTTGAACGACTATATAAAAAACTCAAAGACACATTGGGATGAAAAGCTAGCAGACGAACCAGTTCGCTTCCTGTGTAGCCGTTGGCACCGATGATTCCTGCTGTTTTTATTTCTTTTTGATTAATCTCAATCATTTTTATATTTGTTTTGATAGGATTTTCATCCTATCCTGATTTAAGTCGTTCCTTCGGAACTTCGCCATTAATTTATATTTTGATTAATCTGATGATAAATATTTAAGGAATTACTTACGATTTTCGTATAACCTTTTACATCTTCTCCCGTCCACGCTCTGTTTGCTTCACCGTAGCTTCCGAATTTATCGGACATTAGATCATGCTTAGATTCAATTCCGTTTAAGATAAATCTGTAGGGATGAAGCGTTACGAAAACTTTTCCGCTCACTGTTTTCTGAGAATCATCTAAGAAAGACTCAATATTCCTCATGACAGGATCTAAGAAAAGTGCTTCGTGAAGCCAATTTCCGTACCAATCTGACAATTGAGATTTCATCATCTGCTGATATTTTGAAAGCGTATGTTTTTCCAATAAATGGTGTGCTTTAATAATCACAGACGCCGCTGCCGCTTCGAAACCAACTCTTCCTTTAATTCCAACAATCGTATCTCCAACGTGAATATCGCGACCAATTCCGTACGCAGAAGCCAATTCTTCAATTTTTTGAATCGCATAGACTGAATGTTCAAAATTTTCTCCGTTTACTGCTACAACTTCACCATTTTTGAACTCAATTTCCAGTTCTGAAGGCTGAGTTTCTTTAATTTGAGATGGAAAAGCTTCTTCGGGAAGATAACTTCTTGAAGTCAAGGTTTCCTTTCCACCCACTGAAGTTCCCCAAAGTCCTTTATTCACAGAATATTGTGCTTTTTGGAATTCCATTTCATAACCGTGCCCTTTCAAAAATTCAATTTCTTCTTCACGAGATAAAGATAGATCACGAATTGGCGTAATGATTTCCACATTCGGACACATGACCTGAAAAATCAAATCGAAACGGACTTGGTCATTTCCAGCACCCGTACTTCCGTGAGCAATCGCATCAGCACCGATTTCGATGGCGTATTTTGCAATTTCCTGCGCCTGAATCGTACGTTCAGCACTTACAGACAAAGGATATGTATTGTTTTTCAAGACATTACCAAAGATCAAATACTTTACGCAAGAATTGTAGTAGTCTTCCTGAGCATCAACGCACCTGTATTCTTTTACCCCAAGATTAAAAGCTTTTTTCTTCAATTCTTTTTCCTCTTCTTGAGAAAAACCTCCGGTATTTACAGTTACTGCATACACCTCGTATCCAAGTGTTTCACTCAAATATTTGGCACAGTAAGAGGTATCTAAACCCCCACTAAACGCTAAGATTACTTTCTTGCTCATTTTTATATTGATTTTCGGATTGATTGTTTACAACCTCATTTACTTTATTATTTTCAGGAACAAAAAGCATTGCTGTACAAAGACAGTTTTTTCGTTCTTTTTTCATTAAAATTTCATAGTTCACACAACTTTTACAGCCATTCCAAAACTCATCATCCTGAGTTAATTCAGAATAAATTACTGGTTTATAACCTAGGTCACTGTTAATTTTCATTACAGCGAGTCCTGTAGTTAAACCGAATATTTTTGCATTTGGGAATTTCTCTCTCGACAATGCAAACACCCTGTCTTTGATCAAAGTTGCAATACCTCCATGCCTGAATTTTGGAGAAACAATTAGCCCAGAGTTAGCCACAAATTGACCGTGGGACCACGTTTCTATATAACAGAAACCCACCCATTCCCCGTTTTCAGTGGCGACAACAGCATTGCCTTCTGAAATCTTTTTGCTTAAATATTCTATAGAACGTTTTGCGATCCCCGTTCCTCTTCGCTGTGCAGAATCATACATTTCCTGCTGTATTTCACTCACATACATTAAATGTTCGCATGAGGAAATTTGTATTTCCATTTATTTATCTGAATTTTTTGGCAAATTTAAAGTATAATAACTTTAAAAACCAAATTAAAAAGATATTTTTATTGAATTAAATTAATATACAGGTAATTTTATCTTTAAGTTAAATTAATATTTTGCTAAATTATTATACATTTGCTAAAAATATATAGTTATGGAAAATAACTGTCCAAAATGCAATAGCAATAAAATCGTAAAAAGTGGAATCGTTAACGAAAAACAGCGTTTCCACTGTAAAGACTGCAACTATTATTTTACCGTCAAAAAACTAGGAAAACAGATTGATGATTACTACGTGACAAAAGCTTTACAATTATATCTTGAAGGCTTAAGCTACCGTGAAATAGAGAGAATTATAGGAGTTTCGCATGTTACAATAAGTTCATGGATCAAGAAATACAATATCATAAGACCTCCCCACTCGGAATTCCATCCTGTTTATAAAATTTTAAAACAAAATGAACTGATTGAATATATCACTAAAGAAGAAAATATTAAAAATTCAGGATTAATTATTACTCAGTTTGCAGATAAGTATATGCTGATAAAATGGGAGCGATTTAAAAAATAAGTTTGAAAATTATGAGTTATTAATTATAAATTATGAGTTTTTGAAGCTTTTTTAATTTAAATAAATAATTATTAATCAAATATTTAAATTTAAAATATCAATTAAGATTCATTTATTTCATAACTCATAATTCTTCATTTTAAATTCATAACTATATTATTACCATTAATATATATTAAATTTTTATAACTAAATTATTAATTACAATTTGGCTTTCACAAAAAACAAAGCCAAAAATTGATAATTTATGAAGAAAATACTCACATTTATTGGATTAGCTTTAATCAGTAATTCTTTATATTCACAAGGCTCTCCCGATTATGGAAGCGGGCTGAAAGTTAACCTTAATCAACAAGGAGACAAATACGTCAGATTTATTTTATGGGATCAGTTCTGGTTAAGAAACACAGATATGAATCCCGGAAGTATGGTCGGCGGAGAACCAACCGATAATTCCTGGAGCTTAGGAAACCGTAGATTGCGTGTTTTGGCATATGCTCAGATTTCCAAAAGATATATGATCCTTGCTCATTTTGGAATTAATAATCAAACCTTTATCAATGGCGGCGGTTCAGGAACTTCAGGAACCGGAGGCTATGGAAACGGCAAAAAACCACAGATGTTTTTTCATGATGCATGGAATGAATATGCTGTTATTTTACCCGGAGAAGCCGGAAAATTCAGCTTATCTTTAGGAGCCGGACTGCATTATTATATGGGACTTTCCCGTATGACAATGGCTTCAACATTGAATTTTCTTACTGTAGACTCTCCTATTTTCACCTGGCCTTTAATAGATAATTCCGACCAGTTTGCAAGGCAATTGGGAATGTTTGCGAAAGGAAAATACGGAAAACTGGAATATCGCTTTAGTTTAAATAAACCTTTTGCAACAGATTTAGTTCCGGTAAATGTTACAGATCCTTCAAAAGCCGTAGCAGTTGACAATAACGGAAATCCAAACTTTTCAAAAGCAGGCTATGTAGAATATCAGTTTTTGGACGAAGAATCCAACACATTGCCTTTCAAAGTGGGTTCTTATCTGGGAACGAAGAAAGTTTTCAACTTGGGAACTGGTTTTTATCATCAAAAAGACGGAACGAGAACTTCTGTGAATTCAACTATCGAAAAACATGATATTACGCTTGTTGCCGTCGATGCTTTTGCAGATATTCCTTTAGGAAATGCTAAAAATAAAATGGCAGTTTCAGCATATGCAGGATACTACAATTATCAATTCGGCCCCAATTACATCAGAAATTTAGGAATCATGAATATTGCATCATCCGATCCAAATTTCATTGGCAACAAAGCCATCGCAGGAGCAGGAAATCTACAGCCAACGATCGGAACAGGTAATACTATCTACGCACAGGCTGGTTTATTATTACCGAGCCAGGCAGAAAAACCGAAAATAAGAATTCAACCATTTGCGGCTTATACGCACAAAAGTTTTGAAGCATTTGAGAAATCTTCTTCTCAATTTGATATCGGAGCCAACTGGTTCATAGACGGTCATCACGCAAAAATTACAACACAATATTCAACAAGACCGGTTTATACAAGTCCTACGGAAAGCCCATCATCAAAAGGAGAATTTATTGTGCAATTTCAAATTTATTTATAAAAACTCAGAAAACTCAATATCAATTTTAACTAACATCAAAATTAAAGCAATATGAGCGATAACAATCAAATAAGCTACGAGAATATGACCGAAAAGCAGAAAAACCGTACCATCTGGAGCGTGATCACTGCATCGTCACTCGGTACATTGATCGAATGGTATGACTTCTATATTTTCGGAAGTTTAGCCATCGTTTTAGCAACGAAATTTTTCCCATCAGACAATCCTACTGCAGCGTTTCTATCTACCTTAGCAACTTTCGCAGCCGGATTTGTAGTGAGACCTTTCGGAGCGTTATTCTTCGGAAGATTAGGAGATCTTATCGGAAGAAAATATACGTTTTTGGTGACTTTATTAATTATGGGATTTTCAACATTCCTCATCGGATGTATCCCAAGTTATGAAACTATCGGATTTATGGCGCCGGTTTTAGTTTTAATTTTAAGATTATTACAAGGTTTGGCTCTTGGAGGCGAATACGGCGGCGCTGCGACTTACGTTGCGGAATATGCACAGCCACACCGAAGAGGTTATTGGACTTCCTGGATTCAAACAACAGCAACAGCAGGGCTTTTCATTTCATTAATCGTAATTTTAATTACAAAAAGTACACTTTCTGCAGAAGAATTCGACAATTGGGGATGGAGAATCCCTTTCTGGATCTCGATTTTAATGGTTGGAGTTTCTTATATCATCAGAAAAAACATGAAAGAATCACCGCTTTTTGCAAAGGCTAAAAGTGAAGGAAAAACTTCAAAAAATCCTTTAAAAGAAAGTTTCGGGAACAAATTCAACTTCAAATTTGTCTTACTGGCATTATTCGGAGCTGCAATGGGACAAGGTGTAATCTGGTATACAGGACAGTTCTATGCGATGAGTTTCCTGCAAAAGGTAATGAACGTTGAGTCTGCACAGGTTGACAAATTAATGGCAATTGCTCTTTTAATGGGAACACCTTTCTTTGTATTTTTCGGATGGCTTTCTGATAAGATCGGACGAAAAGCAATTATGATGACCGGAATGTTGGTGGCAATTTTAGCATACAGACCTATTTATGATAAAATGTTTAACAGTATCGATTTACAATCAAAGACAGTTGCGAAAAGCGTTATTATTGAAAAAAGAACAGCAAAAATTCATGATAAGATTATGACCGACAGCTTAATTACTTTTCATAAAGAAACACTTTTCACAGACGGAACTTTAGCTAAAAAAGACAGTATTGTTCATTGGTCTCCAACCGGACCTGTGATAAAAGACGGAAAAGCAGAAGAACCTAAAGTTTCCCAAACAGTCAAAATCAATAGTGAAACCAATCTATTATTAATCTTCTTAGTGTTTATTCAGGTGATTTTTGTAACCATGGTTTACGGTCCGATTGCAGCTTTCCTTGTCGAAATGTTCCCGGTAAGAATCCGTTACACATCGATGTCTCTGCCTTATCATATTGGAAACGGAGTATTTGGAGGATTGCTTCCTGCAGTGGCAACTTATTTGGTAACAACAGCTAAAGAAGCGAAACACGCAACGTGGTATCTGGAAGGACTTTGGTATCCGATCGGAGTTGCCGCAGTCTGTTTACTGATCGGATTATTTTATCTTAAAAATAAGAACAATAATATTCACGATTAAACACTCAATCACTTAAATTTTTATTAATTTTAAATCTACTAAAATGAACGGACTAAAAAAAATATTAGGCATTCTTTGGATTGCAGTTGCTTTGGTTGTAGGATATTTCGGGATAACCGTTTTGGGAATTCCAAAAATTACCTCAGGAAAGCAGGAAGACCTTGTTTTCGGGATTATCATTCTATTTGTACTGATGCCGATTATCTCAGGTGGAATGGCAATTTTCGGCTACTATTCTTTAACGGGAGAGTATTCTGACGATAAAGTTTAAATAAAATATGTTAGTGATAATTGGCGGATGAATCTGTCCGTCAATTATTTTTTATATCATTATGAAAAAAAGACACGAACAAAAGCTAATCATCCTGAGCATCGGGCTTCTGATCGCCTTCAGCATTCCTGTTTCATTGTTGTTTAACAGTGAAAAAGAAGTGTTTGGCTATCCGATGATTCTGATTTATATTTTCGCTGTCTGGATGGTTTCCATCATTATCTCCTTTGTAATCGTAAAAAAATATGATGAGTAGTTTCGCATTATTTTTTGTGGTTTTGTTTTATCTGGCACTTTTGTTCTTAGTCGCTCATTTGGCGGAGAAGAAAAAGAGCAAGCTTTGGATCAACAATCCTTACATTTATGCCTTGTCTTTAGCGGTGTATTGCACAGCGTGGACGTACTACGGAAGCATTGGAGTTGCAGCAACAAGCGGACTCAACTATCTCCCGATCTACATCGGCCCCATCATGGTAATTCCTGCATGGATTTACATTAATACCCGAATTGTAAGAATAGCAAGAGTGAATAAAATAAGCAGTGTTGCAGATTTTATTTCGTTAAGATACGGTAACAGCCGAAGCTTCAGCGCTATTATTACGATCGTCTGTCTTTTGGCAATTGTTCCTTATATTGGCTTACAGATCAAGGCTATTTCTGAGACTTTTCACCTCGTGACAGAAACATCAATGTCACAAAATATCCTGACTGATAACGCAACTTTTGTGGTTGTGTTAATTGCCTTATTTGCATCGTATTACGGAACAAAATATGTTGATGCTTCAGAAAAACGTTTGGGAATAATTTCCGCCATTGCGTTGGAAAGTTTTCTAAAATTATTCTTCATTATTATTTTGGGATTATTCGTTATCTATTATGCTTTTGACGGATTTTCAGATATTTATGAAAAGGCAAGCAAATTTGAAGATTTTAAACAAAAAAATACATTCAACGGCATTGAAGGTGCGATGAACTGGATGGTTCTTTGTCTGATTTCAGGAACGGCAATCTGTATTCTCCCGAGACAGTTTCACACCGCTATTGTTGAAAACAGACAGGAAAAACACATCAAAACAGCGATCTGGTTTTTTCCTCTTTACTTATTGATCTTCACAATATTTATCTTCCCGATTGCGTGGGGAGGAAGACTCATTTTTAACGGACAAAATGTAAATCCAGAGTTCTACTCTATTTTAATTCCGCGACATTTTGACAATACTTTAATTACTGTTTTAGTATTTCTGGGAGGATTAAGTTCTTGTATTTCAATGATCATTATTTCGGCAATTACATTATCCATAATGCTTTCCAATAATTTAATTATTCCTTACGGTTTGTTGGGCAAATTTAAATCTGAAAATGAAGTTCAGAATACTAGAAACATCACCAACATCAGAAAATTCAGCATTTTCGCATTGGTGATTATGGCATTTGTCTTTTATAAATATTTCATTCTTAAAACTTCATTGGATTCTGTTGGTTTGATATCATTTGTTGTGATCGGACAATTAGCTCCCGCTTTTTTCGGAGCAATATTCTGGAGAAGAGGAACTTATAAAGGTGCAGTGATTGGATTGTTGGCAGGATTGGCAATTTGCTATTTCGGATTAATTATTCCTCAATATTATTTTTCATATAATCAGGAGCTTAAAGGAATTTTACGGGAAATGTACGACTCTTTTGATTTCTTTAAAATTTCTTTTTTAGGAAGAATTCCACAGATTTTCTTTTGGTCGATGTTGGTGAATACAGGATTATTTGCCATCATTTCTGTCAGTGTAAAAGGAAATTATCGCGAAAGAAATTTCGCAGAATTATATGTTGATATTGACAAATACATTCAAAACCATGAAAATGCTTTCATTTGGCGTGGAACAGCTTATGTTTCAGACATTAAGAATATCCTGGAAAGATTTTTAGGCAAAACGAAAACCGAACAGGCATTACGAATTTTTAATTTAAAATACAATATTGATTCTCAGACAGAAACAGCAGATTCTAGATTTATCAAATTCTCCGAAAACCTTTTGGCAGGAAGAATCGGGACGGCTTCGGCAAAAATTTTAATTGAAGGTGTCACGAAAGAAGATAAAATTTCTTTAAAGGAAGTTTTAAATATTTTAGAAGAATCTAAAGAAAATATTATCCTTAATAAAAAGCTTACAGAACAATCGCAGGAACTTCAAAAACTGTCGAATGATCTGAGAAATGCCAATCAAAGTTTAATTATCAAAGACCGACAAAAAGACGATTTTCTGGATTCCGTTGCGCATGAATTAAGAACACCAATCACAGCGATTCGTTCGGCTGGGGAAATTTTGGCAGATGATGATGACATTCCTTTAGATATCAAAAAAGAATTTTTAAATAATATCATCACAGAATCAGACAGATTAAGCGAGATTATCAATGATATTTTGTATCTGGATAAGCTTCAGCATGGCGAAATTGCTTTACACATTCAACAAAATAACATTATTGAAACCTATAAAAAAGCATTAAACCCACTTCTGCACTTGATTCAGCAAAAAAACATTCATTTAAGTGAAGTCAATCTTCTCAATAATTTTTTGTTTGAATATGACGAAGCGAGGATGATTCAGTTGTTTCAGAATATTTTAGGAAATGCTTTAAAATTTACTGACGAACAGGGAACAATTCAGACCAAATTATCTGAAAAGGAAAATCAATTATTCATTACAATTTTCAACACAGGAAAACATATTCCCGAAGAAGACCTGGAAATGATTTTCGATAAATTTTACCAGTCAAAAAATCAAAATATTTTAAAACCGACAGGAAGCGGACTCGGATTGGCAATTTCAAAGAAAATCATAGAAGCTCAGGGAGGAACCATAAAGGCAGAAAACAGTGGATTAGGCGTAACTTTCACCATTACCCTTCCCGAAAAAATAAAGAATAAAAATGAAGTTGAACAAATTTAAAACATGCTATGAAAAAGATAATTATTGCGGATGATGAACACAAAATATTAATGTCACTGGAATACAGTTTCAAGAAAAATGGTTACGACGTATTCATTGCAAGAGACGGAACAGAAGTGTTGGAATTTCTAAAAACAATGATTCCCGATGTGATTTTGCTCGATATTATGATGCCTAATCTTGACGGTTACAGCACACTGGAAATCATCAAACAAGATAAAAAACTAAAGGATACAAAAGTCATTTTTCTAAGTGCTAAAAACAATCCGAGAGACATTGAAAAAGGATTAGAAATGGGAGCTGATGCGTATGTTACAAAACCTTATTCAATTAAAAAACTGATGCAGCAGATTGAAGAAATGTTTTGATAGATTCTTAAAATTCTTCATTTTGTTGTGATTCAGAACATAAACTGAAAGTTTACGAACGTAGTTCAGAAAGCGGAGTGAAGAATCTAAAAATATAGATTTCTCCTTCGTCGAAATGACAAAATGCACAAAATTACTATGAACGCAGACCATTTATTTAAACAAAGCATACAAGACAAAGAGAATTTTTGGAAGGAGCAGGCTCAGGAAATCGACTGGTTTGAATTTCCCTCAAAAATTCTTTCAAAAGATAATAATGATTACACCCAATGGTTTTCCGACGGAAAGTTGAACATGTGCTATTTATGCATCGACAAGCATATTGAAGACGGTTTTGGAGAACAGATTGCGGTTGTTTACGATTCTCCGGTTACCAATCAGAAGAAAACTTATACTTTCAATCAGGCGAAAGAAGAAATTTCGAAGTTGGCGGGAGGTTTGGTTTCTTTAGGCTTGAAAAAAGGTGATACAGCTGTTATTTATATGCCGATGATTCCGCAGACGCTTTTTGCAATGTTGGCTTGTGCGAGAATCGGAGTAATTCACAATGTTGTTTTCGGAGGTTTTGCGCCAAATGAATTGGTTGTGAGAATCGACGATTGCAAACCAAAAGCTTTAATTACAGCAACAGCCGGGATAGAAATTGCCAAAAGAATTCCTTACTTACCATTGGTTGAAAAAGCGATCGAACTCGCTCAGGATAAAGTTGATAATATTATCGTTTACAACAGAAAATTAGTTGATAACCAGCATGAAATGTTCGATGGATTGATTGATTATGAAGAATTAGTCCAAAAATCAGAACCTGTTGACTGTGTTTCGGTTGAATCGACTCACCCACTCTATTTGCTTTACACATCAGGAACTACGGGAAAACCAAAAGGAATTACACGAGACACAGGAGGTTACGCGACTGCTTTGAAATTTTCTATGAAATATATTTATGGAATTGAGCAAGGAGAAACGTATTGGGCGGCCTCCGATTTTGGTTGGGCAGTCGGTCATAGTTTTTCGGTTTACGGACCATTAATCAATAGAAATACAACGATTATTTTTGAAGGAAAACCTATTATGACTCCCGATGCGGGAACTTTTTGGAGAATTATTTCAGAATATAAAGTTTCCACAATGTTTACGGCTCCAACAGCGATTCGGGCTATTAAAAAAGAAGATCCGAACGGAGAATTAGTCAAAAAATATGATTTAAGCCATTTCAAAAAACAGTTTTTGGCAGGTGAAAGATGCGATGTTGCGACGTTGGATTGGTTTGAAGAACACATCGGAGTTCCCGCGATCGACCATTGGTGGCAGACAGAATCCGGCTGGCCGATGTTGGGTTTACTGACTTTCAATGAAGATTATAAAATCAAAAGAGCTTCAGCCGGAAAACCGATTCCGGGATATGATATTAAAATTTTTGATGAAAATGGGTATGAACTTGATGCGCATCAGGAAGGATATTTAATTATCAAACTTCCGCTTCCGCCGGGAGCTTTACTCGGAATCTGGAATGATAATGAACGTTTTCAAGACAGTTATTTATCACAATACAAAGGTTATTATTTCTCCGGAGATGGCGCGATAAAAGATGAAGATGGCTATATTTTCATCACAGGAAGAGTTGATGATGTAATTAATGTTGCAGGACACCGACTTTCTACTTCTGAAATGGAAGAAATCGTTTCATCACATCCCGATGTTGCAGAATGTGCGGTTGTAGGAATTGATGATGAATTAAAAGGACAAATTCCTTTCGCTTCGGTGGTTTTAAAGAATGGTTCGACAATTTCCAATGAAGATTTAGAAAAAGGTATTGTGAAAATGGTTCGTGAAAAAATCGGTGCAGTTGCCTGTCTTAAAAATGTAATGACTGTAAAACGTTTACCAAAAACACGTTCCGGAAAAATTTTAAGAAAACTGATCAGAACCTTATTGGACGGAAAAGAATTTCAGATTCCTTCAACGATTGATGATGAAAAAATTATTGAAGAAATTCAGCAAAAAATCGAGGTTTATAGGGCTTAAACGAGAAATTAAACATAAATTTAAATAACAAAAATTCAAACTTCAAAAAAACGAAAGGGATATGAGAAATTACCTAATAGAAGATTTACCACATTATTTTGAAGAGTATAAAAAATCTATAAAAAATCCTAAAAAATTCTGGGATAAGATTGCCGATCAAAATTTCGTGTGGTATCAAAGATGGAGCAAAGTCGTAAAATATGATATGAATGAAGCCAAAATCGCTTGGTTTAAAAATGCAAAATTAAATATAACTAAAAACTGCCTTGACAGACACTTAGCTGTAAGAGGTGATAAAACCGCTATCATCTGGGAACCGAACGATCCGAAAGAAGAAGCTCAACATATTTCTTATAACGAATTATACACAAGAGTCAATAAAACGGCCAATGTTTTAAAAGATATGGGCATCGAAAAAGGCGACAGAGTCTGCATCTACCTTCCGATGATTCCTGAATTGGCGATTACCATGTTGGCTTGTGCAAAATTGGGAGCCGTCCATTCTGTTATTTTTGCTGGATTTTCCGCTTCTGCCGTTGCTTCAAGAGTGAATGACTGTGAGGCTAAAATGGTCATCACATCAGACGGAAGTTACAGAGGAAACAAAGTGTTAGACCTAAAAAGTATCGTTGATGAAGCGTTGGAAAAAACTCCAACCGTTGAAAACGTTTTGGTGGTAAAAAGAACCCACAACGAAGTCAAAATGAAGGAAGGAAGAGATCATTGGTTAGCCGATTTGTATGAAAAAGCTTCTCCGGATTTTGTTACGATCATTATGGATGCGGAAGATCCTCTTTTCATTTTGTACACTTCAGGATCTACAGGAAAACCAAAAGGAATGCTTCACACTTCCGCCGGTTATATGGTTTACACAGCGTATACCTTTAAAAATGTGTTTAATTATAAAGAAAATGACATTTATTGGTGTACTGCCGATATTGGCTGGATTACAGGTCATTCCTATATTCTTTATGGACCACTTTTAAATGGTGCGACAACCGTAATTTTTGAAGGAGTTCCAACTTATCCTGAACCGGACCGATTCTGGGAAGTTATTGAAAAACATAAAGTTACTCAATTTTACACGGCTCCGACAGCCATTCGTTCATTGGCGAAAGAAAGTTCAGAATGGGTTGATAAGCATGATTTAAGCACATTAAAAGTCATTGGTTCTGTTGGTGAACCCATTAATGATGAAGCTTGGCATTGGTTCAACGATCACGTTGGCAAGAAAAAATGTCCTATTGTTGATACTTGGTGGCAGACTGAAACAGGAGGAATTATGATTTCACCACTTCCTTTCGTGACACCGACAAAACCAACCTATGCAACCTTGCCTCTACCGGGAATCCAGCCTGTTTTGATGGATGATAAACGAAACGAAATCACTGGAAATCAGGTTACAGGAAACCTTTGTATTCGTTTTCCGTGGCCGGGAATTGCAAGAACAATCTGGGGAGATCATCAAAGATATAAAGAAACGTATTTCTCTGCTTTTCCAGGAAAATATTTTACGGGCGATGGTGCTTTGAGAGATGAAGTCGGATATTACAGAATTACAGGTCGTGTGGATGATGTGATTATTGTTTCCGGACATAACTTAGGAACAGCTCCGATTGAAGACAGCATCAACGAACATCCTGCTGTAGCCGAATCCGCGATTGTTGGCTATCCTCATGATATTAAAGGAAATGCTTTGTATGGATTTGTAATTTTAAAAGAAACCGGAGAAGGTCGTCAAAAAGAAAATCTTAAAAAAGAAATTAATCAATTGATTTCAGATCAGATCGGGCCGATTGCAAAACTGGATAAAATTCAGTTTGTTTCCGGGCTTCCGAAGACACGTTCCGGAAAAATCATGCGTAGAATTCTAAGAAAAATTGCGGAAGGAGATTTCAGTAATTTCGGAGATATTTCTACTCTATTGAATCCCGAAATTGTTGAGGAAATTAAAAATGAGAGATTAAGCTAAACATATCTTACATCTATTTAAACTCTGTGTATTGCACAGAGTTTTTTATTTTAACTAAAATAGATAATTTCTTAATTTTTATTAATTATTTATAGATAAAATAAAATATTATAAATTTTATTAAATTTTTATTAATTATATTAAAAATAATTATAACTTTAGATAACCAAAACAGCATTACTATGTCAAGCATTTTAGCAGGAATATTTGCCCAACACAGTGATTATAAAAAGCTTGAGCAAGAGCTTGAAGCTTCAGGATTATCTAATTCTGATTACATTGTGTACCTAAGTGACGATCATCATAACTCCCAATATACGGTGAGTGTAGAAATAAAAAACAGAGAAACAAATGAAAAAGCGAGGCACGTTTTTGATAAAAATGATGTTTTAAAAACTTATTTTTTCGAAAACATGAGCATTAATCAGGCTTCTTACAGCAACCTAAAAAGATTGATTGATGCACGATGCAAAGCTGAAATCCATAGCAGTCCGGATGTCCGAATAAAAGTACAGCACGACGGAATGAATTCTGAAGTAAAAGCTTAAAACTAAATAAAAACTGAATAACCGTAATCCGCAGATTCTTTCTGCGGATTTTTGATTTTAGCAATTGACAAATAGCATTTTTTTTCGTATTTTCGTTTAAATAAAGCCTTTTACACAGATGAGTTACGACTTAGAACAAGAAAACAAAGAAATCTTAGCGCGGTATAAAGACCTGATTTCTAATACATACAGAACTTTGGATGAAGAAAATAACAAACTCATCCGAAAGGCTTTTGATATTGCTCTCGATGCTCATAAAGATCAAAGAAGGAAATCAGGAGAACCTTACATTTATCATCCCATTGCCGTAGCAAAAATTGTTGCTACGGAAATCGGTCTTGGTGCAACATCAATTGCCTGTGCGCTTTTGCATGATGTGATTGAAGATTCAGATTATACCTATGAAGATCTTAAAAAGATTTTCGGAGAAAGAATTGCAGAAATTGTAAACGGACTGACGAAGATCTCGATCATGAATCATCAGAATATTTCTGTACAGTCTGAAAACTACAGAAAATTATTACTGACTCTTTCTGAAGATTTCCGTGTGATTCTGATCAAAATTGCAGACCGTCTCCACAACATGAGAACTTTGGAAAGTATGGCACCGGACAAGCAGAAAAAAATTGCTTCTGAAACGGTCTATATTTATGCACCGATGGCACACAGACTTGGATTGTACAATATTAAGTCTGAGCTTGAAGACCTTTCTTTAAAATATAACAATCCTGAAGTTTATAACGAAATCACTGAGAAACTTGAACTTGCAAAAGATAACAGAATCCGTTATATTGATGAGTTCACTAAAGAAGTTTCTGAAAGGTTAAAGGAAGAAGGTCTAAATGTAAGCATAAAAGGACGTGCGAAAGCAATTTCTTCCATTTACAGAAAAATGCTGAAGCAGGGTGTTCCTTTCGAAGAAGTTTTCGATAATTACGCGATTAGGATAATTTATAAATCAGATGCAAAAAATGAAAAATTTCTTGCCTGGAAAATATATTCTATTGTAACTGATGTTTACCACAGTAACCCTTCGAGAATGCGTGACTGGATTACTCAACCACGTTCAACAGGTTATGAAAGTTTACATTTAACGGTTCTTGGTCCTGACAGAAAATGGATTGAAGTTCAGATCCGTTCTGAAAGAATGGATGATATTGCCGAAAAAGGTGTTGCAGCCCATTATAAATACAAAGAAGGCTACAAACAGAGCAATGACGACCGAAATTTTGAAAAATGGGTAACTGAAATCCGCGATGTACTTGAGCAGCAACAGAATCTTTCTACTTCTGAACTTTTAGATAATATTAAGCTCAATCTTTATTCGAAAGAAGTTTTTGTATTTACTCCAAAAGGTGAAATTAAAATTCTTCCGACCAATGCAACTGCTTTAGATTTTGCATTTTCCGTCCACACCGATTTAGGAATGAAATGTCTAGGCGCTAAAATCAACGGAAAACTCGTTCCTATTTCGTATGTTCTTCAAAACGGAGATCAGGTTGATATTCTTTCTTCTCAAAATCAAAGACCAAAATTCGACTGGCTGGAATTTGTCGTTACATCCAAGGCAAAATCAAAAATCAAAAGCTTTCTGAATTCTGAGAAAAATTCTTATGTACAGGAAGGTAAAGAAATTTTACAGAGAAAACTTCGTCATGCGAAAATCAATTTCAATGATGAAGAAATCAATAAACTTCAGAAATTTTTTAATCTTAAAACTTCACAGGAATTATTTTTAAAATTCCAGACCAATGAGCTTGATGCAAGCAGTCTGAGAAAATATATTGAAAGTAAAAACGTATTCAACAATTTGCTTTCAAGGTTTAAACGTAATCCAAGTAAGAATCAGCATTACGAAGAACCAAAAGAACAGAATCTGGACATGATTGTGTTCGGAAAAGATGAAGAAAAACTGAATTACAGTTATGCAAAATGCTGTACAGTAATTCCGGGAGACAAAATTTTCGGGTTCATCACTATTTCGGAAGGGATTAAAGTTCATAGCGACACCTGTCCTAATGCGATAAATCTTCGTGCGCAATATGATTACAGGGTCATTCCGGCAAAATGGGTGAATGAAGAAAGTTTCAAAAACCGTATTAAAATCGAAATTGAAGGTCTCGACAGAATGGGAATGATCAACGATATTACGACCGTAATCAGCGGCGCAATGGGAATGGATATGAAAAGTATGTCGATCGAATCCAACAACGGTATTTTTACAGGAAATATTAATTTAGAAGTTAAGCATAAAGGTCAGCTTGAAGAGACGTTTAAAAAACTAAAAGCAATCAACGGTATATCCAAAATCAGACGTATTTAAAAAAATAATGAAGTTATCACTGTATTTCAAGAGATTTTTTAAAAGCAGTCAATCATCCGGAATTTTATTAATTTTTTGTGTTGCTTTGGCTTTAATAATTGCTAATTCGTCTTTAGGAAGTGGCTTTCAAAGTTTGTTAGATTCAAAAATCGGTTTTGAAAACTTACATCTTGAATATCCGGTAAGTATTTGGATCAATGATGGATTGATGGCAATTTTCTTTCTTTTAGTCGGATTGGAAATTAAAAGAGAACTTCTGGAAGGCGAATTATCATCCTTTAAAAATGCTTCATTGCCTATTTTTGCTGCAATCGGCGGAATGCTTGTTCCTGCAGTAATTTACTCTACTTTCAATTCCGGAACGGATTACAGTAACGGTTGGGGAATTCCGATGGCGACTGATATTGCTTTTTCTCTGGCAATTATCTCAATGCTCGGAAAAAAAGCTCCTGCTTCGCTTAAAATTTTCCTGGCAGCTTTGGCAATTGTTGATGATCTGGGAGCGATTTTGGTGATTGCCATATTTTATACTGACCAGATTCACTGGATGTATCTTTTATCATCGTTTGGAATTGTTGCTGTTTTGTTTATTCTAAATTTTTTAAAGGTAAAAAAACTCATATTTTATATAATTCCCGGTTTATTTTTATGGTATCTTCTTCATCATTCGGGAATTCATGCGACAATTGCCGGAGTTTTGCTGGCATTTAGCATTCCGACAAATGAATCGACAACCATCATTTCTCCTTTAGAAAAGCTCGAGCATTCACTACACTACCCTGTCAGTTTTATTATTATGCCTGTTTTTGCTTTAACCAATACCAATATTGCGTTTAATAACAGTATGATTGATGGGCTGTTCAGCAGCTTAGGTTTAGGAATAATTGGCGGATTGGTATTAGGAAAACTAGTTGGAATTAATCTTTTCTCGTGGATTGCGATTAAATTAAAAATAAGCTCACTCCCACAAAACAGCTCGTGGAAACAAATGATCGGTGTCGGTCTTTTGGCAGGAATAGGTTTTACAATGTCTATTTTTATAGCCTTATTATCTTTTAAAAATGAAGTTGTCTTTCAGGATGAAGCAAAGTTTGCTATTTTAATTGCATCAGTTCTTGCGGCAGTTTCAGGTTATTTAATTTTAAATATGGGCTCAAAAAATATTGAAAATACCGAAGAAGATTAATTTTTAGTGATACTAATACCCATTTCCCAAGTTCCTGTTCGTGCTTCGAGATTTCCCAGCAAAATAAAAACGGAAGGTGCTTTAAATGATGAATTGATTAATCCCGTTATACTTCCGTTAAAGTCACCTGTATAAATTCCTGTGTAATTTCCACGATAAGGCAATATATATTTTGTTCTACCTTGTTTTCGTGGATATGATCGATTATCTGATCACAGGATTGCAGTGAGCAAACAGAAATTGTAGCGAACACTACAGCAAAAAGCTTACTTTATTTTTTATTGTTATCTTTAAAGGGTCTTTTATGTTCGTCGTCACTTTCCAAATTAGGTTCAGATTTTTCTGCATGGTATTTTTTGGCTTCTTTTTTTATTTCGTCAGATAGCAATTTTTCAATTCTTAATTTTCTGAGAGCCATATTGAGTTCGTTTCCGAAAAGAAGAAGATAAACATTTACATTGATCCAAACCATTAATAAGATCATACTTCCGATCGAACCGTACAATACGTTGTAACGGGCAATATTTTTAACGTATAATGCAAAGAAATAAGTGGTGACCAAAAACAAAACTGTCGTTAAAATCGCTCCCGGAATTGCCTGTCTGAATCTGATAATTTTCACAGTTCCCAGCCAATAAAAAAGCGTTAACAGAATAAAATAAAAAAACGGAAAAGAAAAATAACCGATAATCTTCGAAAGGTTTCTTACAAGCCACGACAAGTTGTAACCCGGTGAAAAATTCTTGAGAACCACTTCCGTATAATAAACTCCGAATAAGGTCAGAAATATGATTGTCACAAAGCCAATGGTGATAAAGAATGACAGAATAAATTCTTTTACATCCGTCAGTTTTTCTTTAGAATTTTCATTAAACCCGTTGATGAGAGAAAATGTTCCGTTGGTCGCAAAAATAAGGGCAATTAAGATGGTTAAATTACTGATTCCTTTCATATTCGGAATAATATTATCCTGAATGTAACCACGCACATCGCCTTCGATATTCGAAGGGAAAATATTGTGCATCAAAACCTCAAAAATATAAAACTGAAGCTTATCATAATGCGGCATATAAGGAATGACGGAAAGCAGGAACAGTAAAAACGGAAACAAACTCAAGGTAAAGCTCCATGAAATTGCTGCTGCTTTTCTCCCGATCTTATCTTTAAAAATCCCCGAAATATAGATCTGAAACATCTGCCAAAGCGATATTCCCAATACAGGAAGGTGAATATCGTCCAGAAATTCTTGAATTTTTAAGATAAACTTAGGAATTTTTATAGCCATAAAGTATATTTGCGCACAGCAAATATAAGAAATGCGAATCAGTTTAGTTTGTATCGGAAAGACAGATGATAAAGAAATTACATCATTGATTAATTATTACCTTCCACGCCTTCCCAAACACTGGAATTTTGAAATTACCGAAATTCCGGATGTGAAAAATGCCAAAAACCTTTCTTCTGATCTTTTAAAAAAAGAAGAGGCCAAATTGTTTTTGAACCAGATTGATAAAAATGATCTGGTTATTATTTTAGATGAAAAAGGAAAACAGTTTACCAGCCGTGAATTTTCTCAAAAAATAGATTCGTGGATGAGCTCCTCTGTGAAAAAAGTTCATATTCTAATTGGCGGAGCGTATGGTTTTTCAGATGAAATTTATAGCCGAGCCAACGAAAAAATGTCATTATCCAAAATGACATTTACGCACCAGATGATCCGACTTTTTATTGTAGAACAGCTTTACAGAGCCGACCAGATTTTACAGGGCAAACCGTATCATAACGATTAATTTAAACTAAATTTTTAAACCAATCTGCCTTTTTGCTTCACCTACAACGAACGCAACCGAATTGGCAATATTAAAACTTCTGATCAGCTTAGACATCGGAATCGTCAAATGATTTTCGAAACGGCCCAAAACATCTTTGCTTAAACCTACACTCTCCTTTCCGAAAACCAGCCAGTCGCCATCCTGAAAATCGGTTTCAAGATAAGATTTTTCAGCATGTGAACTCATTAAAAAAACACGCGATAAGTCCGGAATAACACTCATCCATTCATCAACATTTTCGTATTCCGTAACATCAAGATGAACCCAATAATCTAAACCGGAACGTTTCAGATTTTTATCGTTGATAATAAATCCGAAAGGATGAATGAGGTGCAATCTGCTTTCGGTTCCTACACATAATCTGCCGATATTTCCGGTATTATTGGGAATTTCCGGTTCTACAAGAACAATATTTAACATGAATTTTGTTTATTTCTAAATATAAATGCCATCTTTTACAATGACATTTTATTAATTCTAAATTTTATTTAATAAAGTTTTATTTTTTCACACACTTGGTCTCAAGTTCTGGTAATAAAGCTTTCTCGTGACCTAATGCAACAGCTTTCTCCAAATTGGTGCACGCTTCTTTATCTTTTGCAGAATCAAACAAAATAGTTGCTTTCGTTACATAAGACTGAGAAAATTTAGGATCAATAGAAATGGCTTTATTAATATCTGCCAAAGCTTCCTTAGATTTTTTCATTTTCATGTAAACTTCGGCTCTTCCGTTGTAAAGTAGAGACTCGGGTTTTTCGGTAAGCATTTGATTATAATCTTTTAAAGCACCTTCCAGATCTCCATTGTTTTTTTTAAGAGTCGCCAAACCTGTTCTCGCAAAAATATTATCGGGAGCAAAAGTCAGAATCTGATTTAAATCTGCCATCGCAAGATCTTTTTTTCCTAAATTATTGTAAATTTTTGAACGGATAAGGTAAATTTCTGCATTCTCAGGCTCAAGTTTTACACCGGTGTTGGCATATTCCAATGCCTTGGTGCGATTTCCTTTCTGGTTGTGTAATAATGCTAAATTTTCGTAAACCGAGATCGATTTAGGGTTTGATTTTAAAGCAGATTCAAAAGACTTAAAAGCCATCGCGGTTTTTCCCAATCTTTTTTGTGCAATTCCTAGATTCACATAATAATCCGATTGGTATCTCTGAATATGTTCTGTAAGCACCAGTTTCGAATATTGCTCTTCGGCGCATTTGTAATCTGCTTTTTTAAAGCACTCTTCAGCCGTTTTTTTATCCTGTGCAGAAATAAAATGTAAAGATGTAAAAGCTAAAGTAAGAACGAGTAAATGTTTCTTCATGTATTTATAGTTTGTTTGTTGATCACTTTTTTTGCGAGCACAGCAAAAAGCCCTCCCAATAAAGTTCCAACAAACGCCCCCACCAAAATATCCATTGGGAAATGCACTCCTAAATAAACACGGCTATAGGCTACAACAGCCGCCCATACAAATATAGCATAAGGAAACCATTTAAGCTTATCTTTCAATAAAAAAGTGAGATAACTTGCCAAAAAGAAAGTGTTAGAGGCATGTGCAGAATAAAAACCAAACTGACCGCCACATTTCACAATTCGCATAAAAGGCTGAACTGCAGGATCATGACAAGGTCTTAATCTGGCAACACCATATTTAAAAATCCCTGAAATCTGATCTGAAACCGTAATTCCGATTGCCGTAAACAAAAGAATATACAGTAAAGATCTGAGTTTATAATTTTTATAAAGAAAATAAAGGAAAATAACGTAAAGCGGAATCCAGATCCATTTTTCCGAAATCATGATCCAAAACTGATCAAAAGGAGTATCGCCTAAGTTGTTGAGATAAAGAAAAAGACTTTTATCTTCCTGAATGATTTCTTCCATATCTTGTTTATCGGCTTACAGGACCTTCGTAAGTTTCGTCATCCGCAGGTTTAATCTTTGGACTTTCCGGTGTTGAAGATGGTTCGTTGATGATATTTTCTTCAATATTTTTCATCGGATTGAAATCTTTGGCCGCATCTTTTACCTTCTCGATCTCTTTCTTAATTTCGGAGACAGGATTATCTGTTTCTTTTAAGATTTCGGTTTTAATATCTTCAACTGCACCACGCATTTTTCTCACTCCTGATCCAAGATCACGGGCAATTTGAGGCAGCTTATCCGGACCGAATAAAACCACGATTGCGATGGCAATGAGTGCCATTTCTCCAATGCTTAATTCCATGGCGCTAAATTACAAAAGATTATAGAATTAATTCAGATTTCGTTTAATTTTAAACTAATTTTAAGATTTCTTTTTCTGAAAAGCAAAGTAAGTGACAACAACGCTCACAGTCATCATCACAAAAGCCAGAAAGAACGGTGCTCCCGCAAATTCAAAAGGCGCTTCATCATGGGTGAAATAATAAAATAAATTCGTCATCATTGGCGGACCAATAATGGATGTTGCGCTCATTAAACTCGTCAAAGCTCCCTGCAATTCTCCCTGTTCATTACTTGGAACAGATTTCGTAATCACTGATTGCAAAGCAGGACCACAGATTCCGCCTAAACAGTACGGAATTAAAAAAACAAACATCATCCATCCTTCCGTTGCAAAGGCAAAAAGTAACATTCCTATTGCATACAAAGCCAAACCGTAGTAAATACTTTTCTGTTCGCCCAGTTTTGGAGTTGTCCACCGAATCAAAACACCCTGAACCAGCCCAACCAAAAGACCGACAACGCCAAGGGAAATTCCGACCATTCTTTCGTCCCAATTGAATTCATACATGGTAAAGAAATTCCAGTTGCTCTGAACGGCATGACCTGCAATATAGATTAAAATCAAAGCAAAAATCAACCCTGAAATTTCAGGATGTTTCCCTAAAAACTTAAATGAACCTACAGGATTTGCTCTTTTCCAGCTGAATTCTCTTCTTTTGTCTTTATCTAAACTTTCCGGAAGTATGAAATATCCATAAAGGAAATTTAAAAGACATAGAACAGCCGCTGCATAAAAAGGAACTCTTGAACCGTAATGTCCTAAAAGTCCACCCAAAACAGGTCCAATGATAAATCCTAAACCAAAAGCAGCACCAATTAAACCAAAGTTCTTTGCCCGGTCTTTATCGGTTGAAATATCCGCAATGTATGCACTTGCCGTCGTCACACTTGCTCCCGTAATTCCGGCGATTACCCTTCCAGCAAAAAGCCACACGATTGTAGGAGCCAAAGCAAGGAAAATATAATCTATCGCAAAACCGAAAAGTGAAATCAGAATAATAGGTCTTCTTCCGAATTTATCACTGAGATTTCCAACAACAGGCGAAAAAACAAACTGCGTAAAAGCATAGGCAAAACCAAGCCAACCACCATATTTTGCGGCTTCGCTGATGTCTGCATGAATCAGCTCTTTAATCAGATCCGGAACAACAGGAATGATGATTCCCCATCCTGTAATGTCGATCAGAAGCGTAATAAATATGAAGCCAATGGCTGCCTGTTTTTTAGAATTCTCCATAACGGTGCAAAATTAATCAAATAAGAAAAAATAATGATTCTAAATTGGTTGTTTGGTGATAGTTGTTTGGTGATGGATGATGGGTGATGGATGTCTGAGATATAAGTAATTATTCTTTTACTTGAAATATTGAATATTGAATTTAACATTTGAATAAAAAAAAGAGCCTTTCAAACCGAAAGACTCTTTTCTTATTTAATGTAGTTTAAATTATTTTGTTGCAAGAACTTCTTTGTTTGAAGAAGATTTACCATGTACTTCTTCTTCTTTACCGGTTCTTAAGAAATCGTAAGCGATTGCCGATGCAATAAAGATTGATGAATAAGCACCGAACCCGATACCGATCAACAACGCAAACATAAATCCTCTTAAGTTGTCTCCACCAAAGATGAAAATCGCAAGAATTACAAGTAATGTTGTAAACGTTGTGTTGAATGTTCTACCCAATGTACTTGAGATTGCATCATCAAATAAACCTGACAAAGTCAATGCTTTTTTCTCTCTTAGATATTCTCTGATTCTATCGAAGATAATTACGGTATCATTGATCGAGTAACCCAATACGGTAAGAATCGCTGCAATGAAATCCTGATTGATCTCCATATTGAAAGGCATTACTTTATGAAGCAAAGAATATGCTCCCAAAATAATGATCGCATCGTGGAACAATGCCGCAACCGCTCCTAAAGAGAACTGCCATTTTCTAAATCTGAACAAGATGTAGATGAAGATTCCCGCCAAAGCTGCAACAACTGCAAGAATACCGTGTGTCTGAATATCATCCGCCACTGTAGGTCCTACTTTTTCCGAAGAGATAATTCCTGCGTGATCTTTATCTGCAGATTTGAAATCTTCTAAAGTAATGTTTGAAGGTAAGTTTGGTTTTAAACCTTCATATAATTTCTGCTCAATGGTCTGGTCAGCTTTCAAAGATTCGTCATCGATAAGATAATCTGTAGAAATTTTCAACTGCTTATCATTACCAAAAGTTTTAGCTTCAACAGAAGAGTTTTTACCGTCTTCAGTAGTGAACATTTTCACCAAATTATGCTCGATATCTTCTGCATTCACATCTTTATCGAATCTTACTACATAGTTTCTACCACCTGTAAAGTCGATACCATATTTAAATCCGTTTATAGCGATAGATCCAATAGAAATAACCGTTAAAACTGCAGAAATGATATAAGAATATTTTCTCTTTCCGATAAAATCGATCCAAGTATTTCTGAAAAGATTTTTCGTTGGAGAAGTCCATACAGAAAGACCTTTACCTTTATTCAGTCTGTGGAAGATCATTACTCTTGAAAGTAAGATAGACGTAAATAAAGTCATTACAGCACCAATTAACAACGTTAATGCGAAACCTTTGATAGGTCCTGTTCCGAAGAAGAACAATACGACTGCCGTTAAGATCATCGTTAAGTGACCATCAATAATTGCATTTAACGCATGTTTGAAACCATCTTTGTAAGCTTCTAAAATACCTTTCCCTGCAAACAATTCTTCTTTTGTTCTTTCGTAAATAATTACGTTTGTATCTACTGCCATCGCCATCGAAAGTACGATACCAGCGATACCAGGAAGTGTAAGGGTAAAGTCTCCGGAATCCATAATTCCGAAAATATAAAATAAGTTGATTATCATTGCAATTACAGCGTAAACTCCCGCTCCACCGTAATAGAAAATGATATACGCAATAATAATTAAGAATGCGATTGCAAATGAAATTACCCCTGCATCAATTGATTCCTGTCCTAAAGATGGACCAACTTGTGTAGCCTGAACCACTTTTGCACCTGCAGGTAACTTACCAGCTCCTAAAACGTCTACCAATTCTTTAGCTTCTTCCTGAGAGAAGTTCCCCGAGATTTGCGTTCTACCGTTAGGAATTGCACCGACAACATTTGGTGCAGTATACACTCTGTTATCCAAAGTTACAGCAACCGGTTTACCGACGTTTTTCTCAGTTAGAGTTTTCCAGTCTTTTGCACCTTTAGAATCCATCTGCATGTCTACCACGACTCTGCTCAATTCATCATAGCTGATGTTCGCAGTTTCTACAGCACCGTCTACCGGAGCTTTTTGGTTGATATTACCTCTTACAGCATACAATACTAAGCTGTTCGGATCTGTAGATTCAGGTTTATAACCCCACATGAACTGGGTATATTTTATGTTTGCCGGACGTAAAGACTGACCAATTTTGCTGTTGATAATTTTATTTACAGCAGCAGTATCAGATAGTTTTACAGAAGCAACACCGTTCGTTCTCAATTTATCAAGCTGAAGAAGATTCATGAAGTTTACGTTTTTCTTCACGCCCATAGAATCTCCTTTAGCAGAAACAGTAGATGTTAAAGTCTGGAAATAAGGCAATACTTCCGGAATCTGCTGTACTTCCCAAAACTGAAGTTTAGCAGAAGTCTGAAGCATTTTCTTCACCTTATCGATATCTTTCATACCCGGCATTTCTACAGAGATTCTAGCCGTTCCCGGAACTCTCTGTACGTTTGGCTGGATGGCTCCAAGTTTATCAATTCTGGTTCTGATTACCTCGAAAGCTGTTCCTACAGAAAGATCAATTCTTTTCTTTACGATGCTTTTTACCTGCTCATCAGTAGTATTGAATTTAATTTCAGAAAGGTTTGTGTTTCCGAAAATCTCAGGATCTGCAAGTTTAAGATTTGCACCTTTTGCTTTGTTTACAGCATCAAACTCTACAAAAAAATTATCGATGTAAGATTTTGTAGAATTTTTCTGAACTTCATCTGTTCTGTTTAAAGCTTCAATAAGAATAGGATTGGTAGAATAATTGGTTAAATCATTCACCAAATCTCTCTGGTTGATCTCCAAAAGAACGTTGATCCCTCCTTTAAGGTCAAGACCAAGTTTCATTTCCTTGTCTTTCGCTTTAGAATAATAAAGTTCTGTGAAACCTAAGTTCAGTGTATCCTTAGAAAGTCTTTCGATTTCTTTCTGATACTTTTCCGGATTGTCTCCTGCAATAGCAGTTGCCTGCTTTTCAATTTTGCCGGCGTACCATGTTGGTAATAGCTCATTTAAGCAAATTAACCCTAGTACAATAGCAACAATTGTAATAAGTCCTTTTCCTTGCATTTTGTTATAACTACGTTAAATTAAGTCGGCAAATATAATGATTTTATTGATATTTTATGAATTTTTAAGAGCAGAAATGGTTTATTTTCAGAGATATCGGCAATTATTTTTTTGTTAAAATTTCACAGAAAGTTTTATTTCAAATCTATTAGATTTATTTAAAAGCTGTTGGTATGAAATTTTCATTAAATAAATTACAACACCTTAATCATCAAAATATTATGAAAAAACTACTATTTTCTCTCAGTCTTTTTTCTTCCCTTATTTCTTATTCTCAAAGTTTTAATCTGGAAGAATTTGCAACCGGACTTTCGAATCCGGTAGAAATTACAAATGCCAATGACAACAGGCTTTTCGTGGTACAACAGAACGGAATCATCAAAATTATTCAACCTAACGGGACAGTAAATGCTGCAGATTTTTTAAACATCAGCAGCAAAGTATTGTTCGGAGGCGAAAGAGGTCTTTTAGGCCTGGCTTTTCACCCACAATATGCAACAAACGGATATTTTTTTGTGTATTATAATAACAGTTCGAACGGAAACATAATTGTAGCAAGATATACAGTAAGTAGCTCAAATGCCAATGTTGCGGATCCTAATTCTGAAAAAATAATTTTGAATATTCCTAAACCATTTGACAATCATAACGGCGGAAGCATTCATTTCGCACCGGACGGAAATTTATGGATTGTTACAGGAGATGGTGGAAGTGGCGGTGACCCGAATAATAATGCACAAAATAAAAATTCTCTGCTCGGAAAATTACTGAGACTTGATATTAATTCTACAGGACCTTACAATATTCCGGCAGGAAATCCTTTTGCGGGATCGGGAGTTGACGGCGCTGATGAAATTTGGTCATACGGATTACGCAATGCATGGAAATTTTCTTTTGATCTTACCACTGGAAATGTAATGATTGCCGATGTAGGACAAGGAGTTATTGAAGAAATCAACAGAATGCCGATTACTCAAGCCGGAACCAATTACGGATGGAGATGTTATGAAGGGAACAACAATTACAATACGACAGGTTGTGCTGCTTCTACTACCATGACTTTTCCGGTTGCGGTATATGATCATTCAGGTGGAAAGTGTTCGATTACGGGAGGTTATGTTTACAGAGGAACGCAATATCCAGGTTTGCAGGGTAAATATTTTTTCGCAGATTATTGCTCCACTCAAATCGGTATGATGGAAACTAATAATGCTATTACGTGGAGCAATGCCTATTCCGGAAACAATTTTTCTACATTCGGCGAAGACAGTCAGAAAAACCTTTATGTTGCTGCCGTAAACAATGGCAAAATCTATAAAATTACGACTTCGACTTTAGGCGTTCAGGATAATAATATGTTTAACGGAATCAGAATCTATCCTAATCCTGCTCATGAAAGAATATTTGTAGACGGATTGAAAGACAGCCAAAGCACCGCAGAAATCATCAGTACGGATGGCAAAAGAGTTTTGGAGGAAACAAAATTTGATAGTGAAAACAGCATTAATATTACAGGAATTCCTGCAGGAGCTTATTACATTAATATTAAATCGGGAGATTTGAGATCTTATACAGAGAAAATTATTATAAAATAAACTTTAAACCATTAAGATAAATATCAAAGATATTTTTGAGTAGTGCTTAATTCAATCCTAATAATTCTTAAATCTTCATAAATCTTAATGCTAAAAAAATATTATAAAAAAAGCGATTCAGGTTTTGAATCGCTTTTTGTTTTATATCGTCATTGAGAAAATTCTCGTTTCCGGTTTATTTCTCATCATTCTTAAATCAAAAACCATGGAAACATTTCTTGTAAACGCTCTTCCCTTTTCTGTAATTTTGATTTGATTATCATGAATTTCCACCAATTCGTCGCGCTCCATTTCCGAAAGCATATCGAAAGCATTTTCAAGTTCAGGAATGGCATTTTTATCTTCAAAAGTGGTTTCCAATTGACACATCAGATTTAAAATATGTCTTCTGATCAGAAGATCTTCTTCATTCAGAATATGACCTTTCACAACAGGAATTTCACCTCCTTCAACAATTTTCTGATATTCTTCAACCGTTTTTACATTCTGGGCAAAAGCATACCAAGAATCTGAGATAGAACTCATCCCTAAACCTATCATAAGCTGAGTTTTGCTTGAAGAATATCCCATGAAATTACGATGAATATTTCCTGAAATCATAGATTTGTATAACTCATCATCCTCAAGAGAAAAATGATCCATACCGACTTCTTTATATCCTAATTCTTCTAATAATTTTTTACCGTCTTCATACAATCTTCGCTTTTCTTCACCGCTTGGCAGATCACTTTCATCAAAACCTCTTTGTCCTACTCCTTTTATCCAAGGAACATGAGCATAAGAATAATAAGCCAAGCGATCCGGTTTCAGCTCCAAAGTTTTATGAATGGTAAGAGCCATACTTTCCCAATTGGAATGCGGTAAACCATAAACCAAATCATGGGAAATACTTGTATAACCAATTTCTCTGGCCCATTCTGTGACATTTTTTACGTTTTCGAAAGGCTGAATTCTATTGATGGCTTTCTGCACTTTCAAATCATAATCCTGCACACCAAAACTGGCTCTTCTGAAACCAAGGTCAAACAAAGTCTGTAAATGCTCTCTTGTTGTATTATTCGGATGTCCTTCAAAAGAAAACTCAGGATGTTCGGCTATTTCAACCGTATCAAAAATTCCCTGAAGTAAAGTTTTTAGATTTTCTGGAGAAAAAAAAGTTGGAGTTCCTCCGCCTAAGTGCAGTTCCTTTAATTTAGGCTTTTCATTAAATAATTTAAGATAAAGCATCCATTCTTTCAGAACACTTTCCAGATACGGGATTTCTACGCTGTGTTGTTTCGTAATACGTTTATGACATGCACAAAATGTACACAATGCTTCACAAAACGGAAGATGTATATAGATTGAAATTCCTTCCTGCGCGTTGCTTTCATTGAAAGACCTGATGACACTTGATTTCCATTTTTCCGGAGAAAAAGTAGATTCGTCCCAATAAGGAACGGTAGGATACGAAGTATAACGCGGGCCGGGAATATTATATTTATCGATTAACGAGTTCATAGTGCAAAATTAACCATAAGTTCTGAATTAAAGATTATGAAATATATTAGTCTTTCTTTTCGAAATTTATAATGAGTCTAAATACTTCATCTGCAAACTGCTTTCCTAAATCGATATAACCTGCACTGTCATAATGCCAAGGATCATTTCCGTAGTTATATTTTTTTGTGGAACGAACGATTGCAGCATTCTTATCATTTCGAACAAATTTTTCCTGAGCATACTGTACCAACTCTCCCATCGGCCAGACTTTCCCTTTCTCATTTTTTCCTGAATCTGAAATTTTTCCGATGACAACAGGTAAATCATCCATTAAAACCGAAGCTCGCATCTGATTCATCAATATTTTTAAATGACTGTAATAATTATTTGCAATTTCTTCATCATAACTTGCATCACCTTCACCCTGCATCCAAAGAATTCCCGACATGACCAACTCGTCTGTTTTTCCGTTTCCGTCAATATCTTTTTCGCTTAAAGCATTTTTAACTGTTTTCAAGAAATTATCGTATTGATTGATTCCGTTTTTACCATTAAAATCTGCATCCCAGCAACCAAAATTTGACGCAGCTAAGCTATCTATTGACGTTCCTTCTCTTGCATATTTTATCAAAGCTATTTTATCATTTGGAAATAATTCTTTCATTCTTTTGGCAAAAGTCATTTCCAAACCAAATCGGTCTGAAAGTGTATTTGTTTTTCCGTCCGTTTTAAACCCTGTTCCGTTTCCGGGTTTTAAAATATCCCATCTTCCAACTCCGCCATTTTTATCTCCATCGGGAACAGAATTTCCATGAAAGATATAAACGTCTTTAAAAGTTTTAGCGTCATTCGGAAGATCTTTATTATAACCAAAACCGTTCATATTCGACTGTCCTGCCAAAATGAAAACTCTTATTTTTTGGGTATAAAATACAGTCGGAATTAATAGAAGAAATACTATTTTTAAATTTTTCATGAAGAAATTTTAATCAAAGATAGTTTTAGGAAAGTTGAATTCGATTGTCTTTTTAACGTAATACTCTATTGCTGAAATCTAAAATTTTAATTTCATCACAGAAATTTTATCTTTTCCTGCAAGAACCACTGTATTTTTATCAACCCATTTACAAACATAAAAGCCTTTTTCATCTGCAATTTTCTTCCATGTTTTTCCAAAATCTGAGGAATAACTGATGTGTTTATCGCCAATTGCAATAATTTCCTTTCCCTTCGATCCCGGTTTTATTTTTACACAGGTCATATATCCTGCATTTTTTCCGGAAGCCTGAATCTGCCAAGTTTCTCCGCCATCATTTGTTGTCGCAATATTGTTGATGTTTGCTTCCTGTTTTGTGTAATCTCCACCGACTGCAATACCGAATTTATCGTCTGAAAAATCGATTGAATACATTCCTTGAGAAGATTCTCCTTGAATAAAAGGTGTTTTATATATATATGATTTTAAAGTAGTATAATCTATTTTAATAATTCTTGAATTCTTGCCTCCTGTTGCAATCCAAATATTAGTTCCGTAATGGACAATATTAGTGTTACTTGCTGCAAAAGCCGCCTCACCTTCATTCAATTTTATGCTATTAAAGCCTTCTCTTTTGGTGAGTGTATTGAAATCCAAAACAGAATTCAATTTTGGCATTATAAAAGATAATTTTAAATTCAAATCTTTTGCCGGATCACTAAATGTAACCGCATGTTCGTCATTTACAAAAATGAATGCATCGTAAAATGCCGTTTTCAAAGTATCTGTATAAATATTTACGACCGAAAGATCTTTTTTATCTATTCTAAAAAAATGAGCCGGACTTTCAATGTTAATAGCATAAAAAGCATCTTTATTCTGCGCCAACGTTCTAAACTGTAATTTTTTTTCAGACAATTTTATCTGCTTTTGATTTTGAGGATTTTTTAAATCTACATATCCAAATTTAGAATCTGTTCCGCTATACCATACTTTACCATCAAACAATTCGATGGCACGAATGCTTATCTTATCATTTAAAATGGTTTCAAAACTTTCGATTTGCTGAGAAAATACAATCAGATTTAAAACCGAAAATAAAAGTGTGAACATTTTTTTCATGTCAACAAAAATATAAAATCCACAGAATTCTGTGGATCTTATACGATTATATTTTATAAATCTAAATCAGGTTTTTCTAAAGGTTCCTGTTCTGCTTTGAACGTTTCGCCAAAACCTGTTTTATGAAGTTTAGAGTTTCTCAAGCTGTAAGTAAAGTAAATTATTACTCCTAATGCAAGCCATCCTAAAGAAAGATATTTTGCTTCATGACTTAAATTCCAAATCAGATATAGATTAATTCCGATTCCTAATGTTGCAATAACAGGGAGTGCAGGAACTTTGAAATTTCTCGGTAATTCAGGTTGTTTTTTTCTAAGAATCCAAACTGCAATACAAACCATTGTAAATGCGAATAGAGTTCCAAAACTTGTCATATCAGCTAATTTTGAAATAGGTGTAAATGCAGCAATCGTTGCAATTACAATTCCTAAAATCATTAAACTTTTCGCCGGTGTTTTCTTAGTCGGATGTAAATCTGAGAACATTTTGGGAATTAAACCATCTTTAGACATTCCCAGGAAAATTCTCGATTGCCCCATAATCATGACCATTAAAACGGAAACCAAACCTACCGTTGCAGCAATGGTAATAATGTAACCAGCCCAACCCTGTCCTGCAATTTCAAAAGCGTAAGCAACAGGAGCTTTAATTGCATCAGGAAATTTACCTTGAGGATTAAAATCTGAATAATGCATCATTCCTGTTAAAACTAAAGACACCAAGATATATAAACCCGTACAAACCAAAAGTGAAACAATAATTGCAAACGGAACATCTTTTTTAGGATTGATTGCTTCTCCAGCCTGAGTAGAAACTGCATCAAAACCTACATACGCAAAGAATATGGCCGCTGCTCCTGAAATAATTCCCTGAATACCATACGCTTCTTTTATCTTGTCGCCTTCCATTACTTTTGTAACTTCAGGAATGAAAGGATTCCAGTTATCAGTATTAATGAAGAAAACTCCTGCGATAATAACGAATAAAACAGCAGAAACTTTCATAATTACAATCATGTTGTTTGCTTTTGCCGCCTCTTTTGTTCCTTTAATCAGAATTGAAATGACAAAAAGAACAATTAAAAATGCAGGTAAATTAAGCATTATTTTAAATCCGAATAAATCAGGAGCTGCATTATAATTAGCAATAATTTCTTGTAACTGTCCTAGTTTTTCGGCACTTAAACCTCCTTTTTCAATTGCTTTAGTTGCTTCTGTAAATGCACCACTTGCTGTTCCCGGATCAGTTGTTAACCAATTTGGCAAATGAAGACCAAACATTTTCAGCAATTTATTAAAATATCCAGACCAAGAAACCGCAACCGTCATAGATCCCATTGCATATTCGAGAATTAATCCCCATCCGATAATCCATGCAAAGATTTCTCCTACAGTTCCGTATGCATAAGCATAAGCAGAACCTTCCACAGGTAATATTGATGCAAACTCAGAGTAGCATAATGCTGCAAAAACACAGGCAATTCCGGCAATTACAAATGATAACGCCAAAGCAGGTCCCGCATGATAATACGCTCCTGTTCCTGTTAATACAAAAATTCCTCCTCCGATAATCGCTCCAATTCCGATGGCTGTAAGACTCCATTTACCGAGTACTCTTTTAAGCTGACTACTTTTTACATCGTCCTCAAAAGCACTCATCGGCTTTTTGGTCCAAATTTTAGACATATTTTTTTATTTAATTAAAGATTTACGAAAATATAAAAATTTTAGAGACCTTAACATTTATTGACACATTTTAATCTATTTATTTTAATTTTAAATTATAAAAAACTGATTTACACTTATTTTAATGCATTTTTAAGTAAAGCAATTTTTAGTTATTTTTGAACTCATGAATCTATATGATCTCTTCATAAAACCATATGAAGTTTACACAAATGTCCAAATTTTTTTAGAAGCCTTAGCGGCGGCTTTTGGTATGCTGAGTGTTTTTCTTACCATCAAAAAAAATATCTGGCTATATCCTACCGGAATTATTTCTACTCTGATCTATGTTTATATTCTCTTCAATTTCGGATTATTGGGAGATTGTATGATTAATGTTTATTATACGATCATGAGTATTTACGGATGGATTTTATGGAATAAAAATTCTGAAGATCACATCCACGTTGATGTTACCTACGCAACCCGTAAGGAATGGTTTTATTCATTTTTATTATTTATTTTAAGTATTATTTTGGTTACCATTGTGTATTATTACAAACCTTATATCGACAATCAGTTTTCGATGGACGGTGCGAATCTTGGTTTAGATCATCTGGATTGGGCAAATTGGCTGGATGTTTTAACGACCTCTACATTTTTAGTCGGAATGTGGCTGATGGCGAAAAGACGCATTGAGAACTGGATTTTCTGGATAATCGGCGACCTCATTTGTATTCCGATGTTTATTTATAAGGGTCTCGGCATCACTTCGGTTCAATATTTGGTATTTACAATAATGGCTATCATGGGATATGTCAGTTGGAAAAAAAGTTTTAAAGAAAAAAATACAACAAAGTCATGAAAAATTTAATAAAAATAGGATTTGGAATTTTCATAGGTTTAAGCTTAGCATCTTGTGCTGCGTACGGCGGCAACTATTCGGCTTATGGAGATCCTTATTATGATAACGGATATTATTATGCTCCACAAGCATACTACGGAAATGGAGGATACTGGGGTAATGACGGATATTATTACAGAGACGATATGAGATATTACTATGATAACGGCATACCTTATTATTATGGTAACAACCGAACAAAAGTTTATGTAGAAAGACGTAGTGGAGCTACGGGAAACAGCGGTTTCAGAAACAATACATCTTCTACTCCAACAAACAGTAACAACAATAACAGCGGTTTTAGAAATAATAACAGACAGAACAATAATCAGAAGCCACCGAGAAACAACAGCAGCAATACTGGTTTCAGAAATAATCAACAAAATAACACACAGCAAGCTCCAAGAAGTAATAGCAATAGCGGTTTCAGAAATAATAATACAACCAGAACAAGGACTGAGGCACCTCAAAATAACAGCCAACCACGTCAGAATGACCAAAATCGTTCCGGTGGTTTCAGATAATAAATAAATATTCTAAATAATAAAACGAGCAGGGCGACCTGTTCGTTTTTTGTATAAAATACAGTAATTTTGCAGGTTGATTTAAGAAAAACAGAAAGTATGGAATTTTATAAATATCAGGGAACAGGAAACGACTTTGTAATGGTAGATAACCGAGATCTTCAGTTCCCGAAAGATAAAAAAATCATTGAGAAATTGTGCGACCGTCGTTTCGGAATCGGAGCAGACGGGTTGATCCTGTTGGAAAATGACGACAATTATGATTTCAAAATGGTTTATTACAATTCAGATGGCGGTGAAAGTACGATGTGTGGGAACGGTGGAAGATGCTTGGTTGCCTTCGCATTCTTTCTGGATATTTTTGAGAACAAATGCACATTTATTGCTATTGACGGTGAACATGAAGCTGAAATTCACAACGGAATTGTAAAGCTAAAAATGATTGATGTTGATACAATTTCAAATGACGGAAACGATTCAGTTCTGAATACAGGCTCTCCACATTATGTAAAATATGTAGAAGACATCGCCAATTACAGAGTTTTTGCCGAAGGAAACAGTATCCGAAACTCTGAAAATTATAAGGAAAAGGGCATCAACGTGAACTTTGTTGAAAATATTTCTGATGATGAAATTTTCGTAAGAACCTATGAACGAGGCGTTGAGGACGAAACTTTCAGCTGTGGAACAGGAGTTACAGCTTCTGCTTTAACTTTTCTGCAAAAAAGCAATCTAACCTCTGTAAAAGTTAAAACGTTGGGCGGAAACCTGAAAGTTTATGCAGAAAAAAATGGAGAATCTTTCCATCAAATCTGGCTTGAAGGTCCGGCAAAACAAGTTTTCAGAGGTAAGGTAGATCTTATTTAAAAAAACAAAAACTTTTAATCTATTGTAAGTAATGAAAAAAGCTATTCTCATTATCGTACTCCTTATTCTTGCTGTGGCAGGATTTTTTGGTTTTAAATTCTACAATAAATATTACGGAAGCAACATCTCGAAAGACGGATATGTTTTAATTCCGCATGGTGCGAAATTCGATCAGATTTTAGATTCTATAGCGCCTTTCGTAAAAAACAAAGAATCTTTCACAGAAGTTGCAAAGGATAAAAACATGGATGAATTTTTCAAACCAGGTCGTTATCATTTTGCGAAAGGAGCAAATAATACAAGCTTGGTCAACATGATTAAAGCCGGAAATCAGACTGAAAACTCGTTCAGAATCGGAGATTTTGGAGATGTGTATCAGATGGTTGGAAGAGTGAGTAAAAAAACAGAGCTGGATTCTTTAAAATTTGTGAATGATCTTGATAAAATTGCTTCTGAAAAAGGATACAAAAACGCGGAAGATCTAAAAAAATATTTCTTCATCGATACTTACAATTTTTTCTGGACGGTAACTCCTAAAGAATTTTTCAAGAAATTTGAAGATCAGTATAATGAATTCTGGACTACTGAAAGAAAAGCTAAAGAACAACAATCTGGCTTAACGAGAGAACAAATTTATGCATTGGCATCAATCGTTTATAAAGAATCAGGCGGAAAACCTGACGAGATGAAAACCATTGCCGGATTGTATTTGAACCGTTTCAAAAAAGGAATGAAGCTACAGTCTGACCCAACGGTAATTTACGCCATAAACAAACAGACCAACTTCAAAGAACCTATTAAAAGAGTTTTATATAAACATCTTACTACTCCATCTCCTTACAATACGTATGCAAATGCAGGAATTCCTCCGGGACCGATTTGTGTGGTAGATAAAAACTCCGTAGATGCAGTATTGAATCCTGAACAGAATGGCTATATTTTTATGTGTGCAGACCCGGCAAGATTCGGATACCACAAATTTACAGCAAGTGCAGAGCAGCATGCCATCAATGCAAAAGCGTATCAGGATTGGCTGAATTCAAAAAATATCAAATAATAAAAATATTTAACTTTAATTTAACAAATTAATAATTAACAAATCGGTCTACAAAACGACTGATCTATTAAAAAATAAAATAAACGAATCGTAAAACTGTGAATTTCTTCATTAATGAATTTTTAAAATTTATTGCTATTTATTGCAGTTTTACTTAAAGAATACCTTATGAATCAGACGGAAATAATCAGTATTTTCACAAAGAAAACCTTAGGACTTACCTTCGTATTATCTGCTGCTGCGCTTGCATTTGCACAAGATAAAGTCGGAATTTCGGGAACAGTGGTTGATAAAAGCAATCAGCCTGTACCTTACGCCTCTGTAACATTCAGCAACAAGCAAAGCAAACTTTTGAGTGATGCAACGCTTACCGATGAAAAGGGTAATTATAAGCTGGATCTAACTCCGGGTAATTATGATATTGTAATTGAAGCAATCGATTACAAGAAAAGCGTTATCAATAAACAGATTACTGCTGCTGGAAGTATCGGTGCATTGTCTATTGAACCGGAAGCAGCAAGTACCAATATGAAAACCCAGGATATTCAGGGAGTTGTAATTACTGCGACAGCAAAACCTTATAAAGTAGAGCTTGATAAAAGAACGTACGATCCTTCTCAGGATATTGTAAGTAAAGGAGGAAGCCTTCAGGATGTTCTTTCTAATGTTCCTTCGGTTTCGGTAGATACAGACGGAACTGTTTCGATGAGAGGTAGCTCGAATGTAAGATTTTTGATCAACGGAAAACCTTCTGCTCTTTTAGGAATTGATGATGGAGCTAATGCTTTGCAAAGTATTCCTGCTGATCAGATTGAGAGAATTGAAGTTATTACCAACCCTTCTTCTAAATTTGAAGCAAGCGGAACTGCAGGTATTTTAAATATTATTCTTAAAAAATCTAAGAAAACAGGTTTCAACGGAAGTGTGATCGGAACTTTAGGGTATTTACCTCAAACTAATTTAAATACAAATTTAAGCTGGAGAAAGGGCAATCTTACCTGGTTTTTGAATGGTGGCGGCGGTTATCGTGAATCTAAAAACACGAACAGAAACAATGCAACATTCTTCAACGTAGAAAATGGCGGAAGAACACAGACCGATCAGGAATCTATCACTAAAAACAAGAATAATAACTATAATGTTTCTTCAGGATTGGTGTATGATATTTCAGATAAAACATCAGTAAATGCATCCGGAACGGTGAGAACATTTGAAAGTGATAACGTTGGGAACATCACTTATGATTATCGTTTCTTAAATGCTCCAAGTCTATTTACTGAAAGAATGAATACAGGTTCTAATAACAATCTTGCTTTCCAAGGAGATTTTGGTTTGGATCATAAGTTTGATGATAAGGGACAAAACATTTCATTATCTGTAAGTCTCCAAAGTAACAGATCATATAATGATACCAACGTGAATCAGGTTACCAATAGTATTTTTGAACTGCAAAACTCTATCAACCAAAACACAAGAAATAAAACCTTGGTAGGTAAAGCTGATTATGAACTTCCTATAGGTGAAAACTCAAAGATTGAAGCTGGTTACAGAATCGATATCAATAACAATAATTATGATAATGATGTTTTGGAACGTTATTCATCTGATATAGATTTCCACTATTTAAACAACTTTACATACAATGCAAACTACCGTGAAATGTTCAATGCAGGATATGTACAGTTTAAGAGTAAAATCGGAAAATTGGGTTATCAGGTTGGTCTAAGAAATGAATATTCTAATGTTGACATTCAATATTCAAACTTAAATCCAGATCCTGAAGATCGTAATATTGACAACAAAAAAAGCTATAATAATCTATTTCCAACTGTTTTCTTGAGTTATGAAATTGCAAAAGACAATCAGTTTTTAGTAAACTATTCAAGAAGAATAGACAGACCGAGATCATTTTTCCTGATTCCGAATCCAAGCTACAGCGATAATCAGAATATTTTTGAAGGGAATATTGATTTAAATCCTTCTTACGTAGATTCGTATGAATTTGGATATAGCATTTCTAAAGGAAAATTCACCATCAATCCGACGATCTATTTCAGACACACAACAGATGATGTGAAAATGCTGGTGTACTCTGATCAGGGAGTTTTTAAAACGAAACCGATTAATTTAGGAACAGATGATCGTTATGGTTTGGATCTAAACTTTAACTGGGATGCTACAAAATGGCTTAAATTCTTAGGAAACGTTGATTTATTTGGATATAAAACAAACGGAACTTACAATGGGCTTTCAGAACCTTTCTCTTTTGAAGGAAGTGGCTTTGCAACAAGAGCGCGTTTAACTTCAACTTTTAAAGTTGATAAAACATTCAGCTTCCAAATTCAAGGGTTTTACAGAGGAGGTCAGAAAACACAAAGTATAGACAGAAAAGATATGTATGCTTTGAATTTTGGTGCTTCAAAAACAATCTGGAAAGGAGATGGTACGTTGAGTTTCAATATTCAGGACATTTTCAATACAAGAGCGATGGAATCAACCGCATACGGATCAAATTTCGTAAGAGATTCATATATGCAATGGCAGCCTAGACAGTTTGCTTTATCATTAACTTACAGATTCAAGCAAGGTGAAAAAATTGAGCAGCCTAAGCGTAAAAAAGATATTAATTCTAATGCTACAGGAGACGACCAACAAGGCGGACCGATGTAATCAACTAAAATAAATCAGTCATAAAAAATCCCGAAATTTGAATTTCGGGATTTTTGTTTTTATTTCGCTAAAGCTTTAGCAGCTTCCGCTTCATAAATTCTTTTTCTAAGATCGCTTGATGAAAACCGGTGATCTCTTTTGTTATAAAAAATCTCAATTCCTTTTTCTTCGCAATATTTTTTACCTGTAAAGTCTCTATCCAGATAATCGTCACCGATAATTCTGACATCGATCACAAAAGATTTCAAAATATCTTCAAGATCTTCTTCCGTATAGTAAGGAATAATCTCATCTACTGCATTTACGGCTTTCAACTGAATATATCTTTCTACTATAGTCTGAGTTGGTTTGTTCTTGTTCGGACGGTCATGTGACGGATCAATCTGTAATCCAACAATTAGGTAATCACAAACTGTTTTTGCTTCTTCCAACATCTTTATGTGTCCTGCATGCAGAAGGTCAAATGACGAAAATGTAATTCCTATTCTTTCGTTTTTCATGTGTTTTATTTAAAAAATTTAATTATTTCTTGATTCTAAATATTTCTGCCATTCCCAGACAGTTTTCAATGCTTCTTCTAAAGAAGTTTCAGATTTCCAATTCAAATTCTGTTCCGCTTTATCGACATTGGCGTAAGCAATGGTAATATCACCTTCCCTTCTTTCACAAATCTGATAAGGTACTGCCACGTTATTTGCTATTTCGAAAGCCTTTACAACCTCTAAAACAGACGAGCCTTTTCCTGTTCCTAAATTGTAAACATCAATTACAGCTTCATCATTATTTTTACTGATTAAACTTTTAAGAGCTGCAACATGAGCTTTTGCCAAATCTACAACATAAATATAATCTCTTATAGCTGTTCCGTCTTCTGTAGGATAATCATTTCCCCAAACACTCAGTTTCTCGCGAATTCCTGCAGCAGTCTGCATTACGTAAGGAACCAAATTATTCGGAATACCTATCGGTAATTCTCCCAATAACGCAGAAGGATGTGCTCCAATCGGATTAAAATATCTCAAAAGACTTACTTTTCTTTTATATCCTTTAGCAAAATCCTTCAATATCTCCTCTCCCATTTGCTTTGTCTTTCCGTAAACACTCTCCGGCATTTTCAGCGGAGTATTTTCGTCAATCGGCATTTGATCTGCCTGTCCGTAAACGGTACACGAAGAGCTAAAGATAAAGTTAGAAATATTTCTCGATTTAAATTCCTGTAAAATATTAATTAAGGAAAATAAATTGTTTTCATAATAATCGACAGGCTTTTCCTGACTTTCACCCACTGCCTTAAATGCTGCAAAATTAATACAACCATCAATTTGGTGTGCCTCAAAAACCTGTGTAAGAAGCTCTTTTCTTTTTAAATCAAAAGGATAGAAAATAGGTCTTTTACCTGTAATTTCTTCGATATTATGTAAGATGAATTTCTCCGAATGCGATAAATCGTCCACGATCACCACATCAAATCCACTATTAATGAGTTCTACCACTGTGTGAGAACCTATATATCCAAGTCCGCCCGTGACTAGTATTGCCATTTTTTATTTATGTTTTTTAATTTTGGTTTTTTCCTATCTGTTCTATTTCACTATTATGATCAATATTTTCTGATTTAAATAAATTTAGAATTACAGAAATTGCTATAATTACAATGAAGAATTGAAATATTTTTGATTCAAAAGAGATACCTGTAAATAGTAAATTTACACCTAAAATCAAAGCAAATAGTCCTAAATTAATATTCATATAAATAGCTGCGTTACTATATTTCTCAATTAAGTTTATAAATGAACAGAGACTGGTTATTAAGGTCATTATTGCTGTGAATAATTTAAAATAATTAGCTGCAGCATACATTGATATCATTGCGAAAAGTGACATTATCATCAATATTAATGTCGTACAAATCGCTAAATAATAAACAGATTTATATTTGAAAACTCTCTTTTTCATTTTACCCCATAAATTCCAACACAGCATCCGTAATATACTTCAACTGCTCTTCATCCAATTCCGTATGCATCGGAAGAGAAATTACCTGGTCTAAAAGTTTATCCGTATTTACAAAATCGGCATCATTGCTTTCCTGATAATATGCTTTTTGTTTTCTTAAAGCAACAGGATAATAGATCATTGCCGGAATTTCTTTTTCAGTAAGGAATTTCTGTAGTTCATTACGTTTTCCGTTCAGAATTCTCAAAGTGTACTGATGAAATACGTGTGTAGAATAATCTGCTCTTTTCGGAGTTAAAATATTTTCGTTTAGTGCAAAAGCTTCATCATAATAATCAGCTGCTTTTCTTCTGGCATCGTTATAAGAATCAAGATTCGGAAGTTTTTTTCTTAAAATCGCTGCCTGAATACTGTCTAATCTTGAGTTCACGCCCACTTCGTCATGATAATATCTTTCATACATTCCGTGGTTTACAATTCCTCTTAAACGATGAGCTAATTCATCATTATTGGTAAAAATTGCTCCTCCATCTCCATAACAACCTAAATTTTTAGATGGAAAGAAAGAAGTTGTTCCAACCGTAGACATCGTTCCGGCATGTCTTACTTCACCACTTGAAAAAGTATATTGAGAACCGATTGCCTGTGCATTATCTTCAACTACAAATAAATTATGTTCTTCAGCAATTTTCAGGATTTCCTCCATGTTTGCACATTGTCCGAAAATATGTACAGGAATAATTGCTTTTGTTTTTGGAGTAATTGCTTTTTTAATCGCTTCAGTCGAAATAGTAAATGTATCATAATCTACGTCTACCAATACAGATTTTAATTTTAATAAATGAATAACTTCTACTGTAGCTGCAAAGGTGAAATCAGCCGTGATAATTTCATCACCTTCCTGAAGATCCAAAGCCATCAAAGCAATTTGCAAAGCATCAGTTCCGTTTGCGCAAGGAATGACGTGTTTTACATCAAGATATGTTTCCATTTCGTTCTGGAAAGATTTTACTTCAGGTCCATTGATAAAAGCAGCAGAATCCATCACATTTAACACTGCATTGTCTACATCATTTTTTATTTTGTAATACTGACTTTGCAAGTCTACCATCTGTATCTTTTTCATACGTAAATTTTATTTTTTAAGTTTCAGCCAATCGCTTTTTATTCTAATTTTATTTTATCAAGCGATTTCTTAAACGAATATTTTCGTAAAAATAAGGAATTTAAAGTGCTATCAAAAATTTTATTGATTTTGTTTTATCTTTATACAAAATTATTCGATGAAAAAACTTTTACTCTTTTGTTTTTTAGCAGGTTACTCTACAGCTTTTGCACAGACAGAGCTTGTTTTCGTATATTTTACAGGAAAACCCAACAAAGCAGCTTTTTATGCCAATCCACTTTCTGAACTTACCCAAAAGTCGTTGAACAGGCGTACTGCATTAGGAATTGCATTAAATGACCAGGATGCTCCGATTGAGCAGTCTTATATTCAAAGTTTACAGAACTTAGGATTTACCATCACCGATTATTCAAAATGGCTGAACGGTGTGGCTGTAAATGCAAATCAAACACAGGTAAATCTTATTAAAGCGCAACCTTTTGTACAGTCTGTCGAAAGTTTTGCGAAAAACTCTTCTTTAGTTTTAAAAACCACTCAAACCAACAAGTGGGCAGATTTCGAACTGGCTCAAAAAAACATGACCGTTTTTAACTATGGATCAGGTTCAGAACAAATTGACCAAATTAATTTAAGACCGCTTCATCTTGCAGGCTATACCGGAACCGGAGTTTCGATTGCTGTTATTGACACCGGATTTCCTACGGTAAATACAGGAGCTGCCTTTTCCAGATTATGGACTAATAATAAGATAAAAGGTGGCTATGATTTCGTTTCAAAGAGTAATGATATTTACAATACATCATTGAATCATCATGGAACTGTAGTTTTAGGAGCAATCGGCGGTTATATTAATGATAGTTTTGTAGGCTCTGCTCCGGATGCTGATTTTTATCTTTACAGAAGCGAAACCACAACCGCTGAAATTCCCGAAGAAGAGCTATATTGGATTGAAGCTGCCGAAGAGGCCGACAGAAAAGGTGTTGATATTATCACCACTTCATTAGGTTATAATAATTTTGATGATCCTAAATACAGCTATACTTATGCAGATATGAACGGCTCGAAATCTTTTATAGCAAGAGCAAGTGAAATTGCCGTAAATAAAGGGATTTTTGTTTTAATTGCTGCAGGAAATTCCGGAGAAGTTCCATGGCATTACATTACAACTCCGGCGGATAATGTGAAAGTTTTTACTATCGGTTCTGTTGATGCTGCAGGAAGTTCATCAGCATTTTCTTCTTACGGTCCGAATTCTTTGGGTGCAATAAAGCCTGATGCAAGTACGAGAGGAGGCTTTTCAACAACAGTTGATGATAATGCTACAGTTTCTGTTTCGGGAACATCGATTGCAACACCGATTGCGGCAGGTGGAGTTGCCTGTTTAATTCAAGCTTTTCCGGCGATGAGCAGAGATGTAATGAGAACAAATCTGAGACAAACGGCTTCGTTATTTCCTTCTCACACAAACCAAATGGGTTACGGAATTCTGAATTTCGGGAATTTCTATAATTCAACATTAAATACTTCAGAGCTTGTCAAAAAGAAAAATTTAGTAATCTTCCCAAATCCCGTAAAAAAAATTCTGAATATTGCTACTGAGGCGCAAGTTAATTCTGTTGAAGTGTACGACAACTTAGGAAGACTAATTTTAAAATCCGCACAAAAATCAATAAAAGTAGAAGATTTTGCCAATGGAACTTATTATTTAAAAATCCAGACAAAAGACAAAGTTTATTACGAAAAGTTTTTGAAAGAATAATCTGATTATTTCTTCATAAATTCTAAAATATCCTGATTAAGCTGCTCTGCATTTTCAAAAGGAATCATGTGGGTTGCTTCTTTGTATATTTTCAGCTCTGAATTGGGCATTTGTGTTGCCATAAATTTGGTATGCTCCTCAGTGATCACATCTTTTTCTCCGGCAACCACCAAAACTTTATTTTGAATTTTATTTAATTGCTTTTCAGTGATTTTCGGTTCTTTCAGCATTAATTTAAGTAATCTGCCTTCATTGAAACTCTCAGGTTTGTTTTCCAACTGCGAAACTTTATATTTTATTGTGAAATTATCAATCAAATCTTTATCAACGCCTTCTGGAAAAGCATTTGCGCCAATTGTAATGAGTTTATTTAAACTTTCCGGATATTTTATGGCAAATTCCAGGCCTGTATTTCCGCCATCACTCCAACCTGCAATATTGATTTTCTGTAACCCTAAATGATTTGCCAAAGCTTTCACATCATCTGCAAAAATCTTGTAATTGAAATCCTTTTTAGTTTTATCAACACTTTTTCCCTGTGCTCTTGTATCCATCACAATCACACGGTATTGTTTTGAAAGCACCGGAATCTGCTGATAAAAATCTTTGATGCTTCCTGAATTTCCATGTAGTAAAAAAAGCGGTTCACCTTCGCCATAAACTTCATAATAAAGATTGGCGTCTTTCAGTTTTAAAAATTTCCCTACCATTTCATTTTTTCCATAAATCTCTTTGTTTGATTCCTCAATATATTTACTTACATCCCCGAAATCATAGGCAAGAGCTTTATCATTAAGTTCTTCCTGATTATTTTCGTCTTTAGCATTTTTATCCACTTTTACATCGATATTAATAGCAGGAGCTGCAATTTTCATCTTTTGCCAATCTCCATAAAACTTTCTCAAATATCCCGTTCTGAAAAGTGCGGCACTAATATTTAACCTTCCTTCAAACTCTTTTAAAAACTGAATTCCGACAAAAAAATTACCCTGAACCCAAATATTTTTATCATTCACATCCAAAGAAAATGTCTGGTCAATAATTTTATCTTTCGTTAATTCAATTGTAATTTCTTCATCCAGAATACTTTCGTTTGGGAAACCATTTTTTTCGTTGTAAATCGTGTAACGCATTACCACAGGTCGGTCTGCTGTGATGCTTGCAATATTAAGATTGATGGCTTTAATCTTCGACTTTTTACTTGCTTTAAATGCTAAAGCAGTTTCACCCAGAAAATCTTCTTTTTTAAAGGCAGGATTTACCGAATACATCACACTTTTTGTTTTTGTATTTACGCCCCAGTTTTTATCAACTAATTTTTTAGGTTTAAGCTTAACTTCCTGAATATTTTTAATCTTTTCTTTCAGATAAATCTTTTGAGAAGTTTGTTTGATGAAATCAGAAATATTTTCGGTGAAAGGCTCATAACCCGCGACTTCAACCTTAATTTTTCCTGAAGCAGTTGCCTTAGAAAGGTCAATACTGAAATTTCCATTTTCATCAGTGATTACACCGATATTTTCCTTGTCAACACCGATTTTAGCATACGCAACCGGCTGATTTTCATCTTTAGAAAGAATAGTCCCAGAAATAGTTTGAGAATAGTAAAAACCTGCGGTAAAAACACATAAAAGAAGATTAAGTTTTTTCATGATTATAATTTTAGCAAAATTCAAGAATCTGTATATAAAACGCTCTTAAAATCCTATTAAATTTAAATTCGAAATCGTTAAATATTATCTAAAAAATCACAATGCCGTGAACCGAATTCTTAATTTATTTAAAAGGTTTTCTCTGCACCCACTCTACTTTAGGATTTAATGAATAAAAAATCTTTTTTATAAAAGTATTAATTGCCTTATTGTTGTGTTTGATTAATCCGAAAATCTCAACAGGTTCTGCTCCAATAGTCGATTTTATTTCTAAAGCGGTTCTTCCGAAAATAATTCGTTTAAACTGGTTGGAAATCCCGAACTCGGTCATATCAAAAAGCATATTCAGGTAAATCTGTTTTTCTTTCTGAATTTCTTTATCATAGCCCAAAAAGTAGGTATCAATATCCTGATTATTAATAATTAAAGTATAAAAGCCGATAAGTTTATCATCAGAAAAATATCCAAAAACTTTGAAATTTTCCTGAAGATTCTGTTTCATATTTTCAAAATGATAATCTGTAAGAAAAAAAGTATTGAATGGAGCATTTTCAGCGACATTTTGATACAACACATTCATTTCTTTCTGATGCATTTTTATTGCTTCAAAATCCAATTCAATTTTTTGAATTCCTTCAAGTTTTTTCTTTGCAGACTTCAGTCTTGCTCTGTACTTTTTAGAAAAATCATCAGCATAATTTTCGAAAGCTTTCCATTCCGGTTTTATATTTAAAATCATATTCGGCTGAACCGAAAACCTGAAGAATCGTCTGAACTTTATTTCATCAAAATTCTTTAAAAATGGCTTCTGATAATCTTTAAAAATGATCAAAGAAGATCTCCTGTATTTGCTTTGTAAAGTTGTAGATGTATCATTTAACAAAGACATTGCTTTATCGGTATGAATTTTTGAGGTATCAAAATAAAATCCGTTTTGGCCCGTCAACATATTATTTCCCAGAATCATCACGTCTTTAGTGAACTTCTTTGCTAAAAAATTTCTGACACTGCACAAAACTTCATCCTTCTGAAATGTTTTATGTTCAATGAAGCTCAGATATTGAAATAAAGCTCCGCCGATCAGATTTTCATCAGCAAAAAAACCGGCAAAAAAACATTTCATGTTCTCAGGTTTTGACTCTTCTAAAACACGAAAATATTCTTCAGACAACATAATATTCTGTTGTCCGATAATTTTGTTCCAATCTGTCGGAAGTTCTTTTACAGAACCAAAAATTTGAAAAGTATAAGCCATAAAAAAGGCCACAAATGTAGCCTTATAATTTATAATGTAAAATTATTTCTGAGTTACCCAGTTGAAGCCATCCATTGCATACCAACCGCAGATAATACCGCCCATTAAAGTTATGGTGATTATCCAGTAACCAGTATTGATAAAAACATATTTCCAGGATTTTCTTTCAAACATCGCATTGATTGCAATTAAAGGAAACACAAAAAAGATTCCTGTCATAAAAGAATGCAAAGCACCGTGACCAAAAGAACGGTAAGCTTTTCCGTAATCATACATAAAAGCTGTATAAGAAGGCTTTGCCAATGTTTCATCACCTCCGATCATTCCTAAAGCTCCAAACTGATGAATCGTCACAAACTGAAGAAACATCCCGATCAAAACAGATAAAATAATCGACAAAACAAAGACAACACCTATATTTGCAGATTTCATTTTTTCTTCCGTCAAACCAGATTCTTTCATCCAGGCATTTCCAAAAACCTTAGGATGATACCAGATAAATCCCATCACCAAGGGAATCAAAGCGGCAAAAAGGATTGCCAGAAAATTAATTTGCACCATAGTTTTTATAATTAGTTTAGTTTCTCAAATCTACATTAAAAATTAATGTTGGCAAATTGATAAATCATTATGTAAATTTTAGCTAAAAAATATTCCGCAACGCAGACATCAGCATTTCTACATTTTTTACAATATCTTCAGGAAATATGATGTAGTAATGGATAATTTGAGGAATAGACGATAAGAGACTTAAAACAACGGCAAACACAGGAATCGCTAAGTATAATAAAATTGGGAATTTTAGCTTCACAGAAAACTTTTTTACCATTGCATTCCAAATTATTTTTACTCTTTCTCTGTCATTCCACAAAATTAAAAAACATAGAAAAAAGTAGAAAATAAATCTATAAGTAAATGCAGTTCCCATAGCACTATCCATAAAGCTAATGTCCATCAGTACAATATTTGCAGCAACAGGAATAAAGAAAACTACACCCAAAATAGCGGTCGCTTCAAACAGCAAAAGTATCCCTGTAATAATTTGAAGTATTCCTACAACTGTTTTAAATGGTTCATGGTCAAATAAAAACCACATTATCTTAAACAAAGATGAGTCTTTTAAAGGAATCAGTAAATCATCAGCTGAAACTCCAAACTGATTACCGTCAAGTTTACTATAACCATAGCCTATAAAAGTATAAGCCAATAAAAATCTTGAGACTAAAATAAAATAATCCCAATATCTTTTTTTAGGAATCGCACGTAATTTTGCTATCATATTTTTAAGGTTTAAATTTTGTACTTTTGCGGCTCACTTGAAATTTCAATCAAAAGCTTCACTCTAAAATGAATTACGTTTCTGTCGAAAACCTTACCAAATCATATGGGATTAAAACTTTGTTTAAAAATGTCTCATTTCACGTAAATGAAGGTGACAAAATTGCCATCGTTGCCAAAAACGGCAGCGGAAAATCTACCCTTCTGAAAATTTTGATGGGGAAAGAAATCGCAGACAGCGGAACAGTTATTATTAATAAAGATATCCAGGTGGTTTTGTTTGATCAGGAAATTGATTTCGAATCTGATCTTACGATTGACGAATTTATGATGACTTTGGATTCCGCACCGATTTTAGCGTTAAAAAAGTACCATCACGCTTTGCTTTCCGGAAATCCGGATGAAATGGAAACAGCACTGGCTGAAATGGAAATTCACAAAGCCTGGGATTTGGAAAACGAAATGAGCCAGATTCTTTCTCAGCTGAAAATTACAGATTTGACTGCCAAAATGGGAATGCTTTCCGGTGGACAAATAAAACGTGTTGCCTTGGCAAAATTGCTAACGGAAACAAGAGCCGAACATCGTCATACGCTTTTGATTATGGATGAGCCGACCAACCACTTAGATGTGGAAATGGTAGAATGGCTCGAAAATTATTTAAATAAAGCAAAAATTACACTTCTTCTCGTAACGCACGACCGTTATTTTTTGGATGCGGTTTGCGGAATTATTTGGGAAATGGAAGATCAGAATCTATATTTTCATAACGGATCGTATGCAACTTATCTTGAAAATAAGATGATTCGTGAAGACAATTTGAATTCAACGATCGATAAAGCGCAAAACCTTTACAGAAAGGAATTGGAATGGATGCGAAGACAGCCCAAAGCGAGAACGACGAAGTCAAAATCCAGACAGGACGATTTTTATGAAACGGAAAAAATAGCAAAAACAGATACCCGAAAGGAATCTTTAGAGCTTGATTTCGAAATGAAAAGGCTTGGAAATAAAATTTTGGAACTGAAAGATATTTCAAAAAGCTACGGCGATAAATTATTGCTAAAAGATTTCAGCTATTCATTTCAACGTGGCGAAAAAGTAGGAATTTTAGGAAAAAACGGAGCCGGAAAATCTACTTTATTAAATATTATTCAAGGTTTTGAGCCAAAAGATTCCGGAGAAATCGAAACCGGGGAAACCATTAAATTCGGATATTTTTCTCAGAAAGGTTTACAATATAAAGAAGACGAAAGAGTAATCGATTTTATCAGAGAAATTTCGGAAAACTTTCCTTTAGCTAATGGAAGAACCATCTCTGCATCGCAGTTTTTAAGGTTATTTTTATTCGACGACCAAACTCAATATTCTCCAATATCAAAACTTTCCGGTGGGGAAAAAAGAAGATTGCATTTGATGTATATTTTATATCAAAATCCAAACTTTTTGATTTTTGATGAGCCAACGAATGATTTAGATCTTCCTACGCTAACAGTTTTGGAAAATTTTCTTTTAAATTTTCAGGGAAGTTTGATTATCGTTTCCCACGACCGCTATTTTATGGACAGGATTGTTGACCATATTCTGGCTTTCGAAGGCGAAGGAAAAATTAAAGACTTTATCGGAAACTTCTCTGAATATAGAGAGCATAAAAAGTTGGAAGATGGAAGTCTGAAGCAGGAAGATAAAAAAGTGAAAACAGAGGAAAAAATAATTGAAAAACCTGTAGAAATTGAGGTTTCAAAACCACAGGCTCCAAAAAAGAAACTTTCTTTTAAAGAGCAACGGGAATTGGAAACAATTGAGAAAGAAATACCGGATTTTGAAGAAAAAAGGGCGAAAATATTAGACCAATTGAATGATGAAGCGGATTATGAAAAAATCTCAAAGCTTTCTGCCGAACTTGAAAGTATCTCTGAAAAATTGGAAATGCACGAAATGAGATGGCTGGAAATTCAGGAAATCATGGGAGAAGCCTAAGTCATTAGGATTTAAGATAAATAAAAGAGCTATTCAGTAATTGGATAGCTCTTTTTTTTAATAAATTGAATACTTATTTCCTCCTGATCATCGTAAAAACGCTGTAGAAAAGAAACGCAGTTCCCACAATTAGAAATCCGTATCTCAAATATATATTATCTTCAACCAAAGTCATCGCGATTCCTATAAACAGCAAACCTATAATGATAAAACTTGAACTTCTCTTCTGCATTTTTAGGTTTTAATTTAAATCAATAATTTTTCCTTTATCTGAACTTTCAAGGGCAGCTTCGATGATTTTCATATTTTGAACCACCTCATTTCCAAGCGAAGGTAAAGCATATCCGAAAACAATATGTTCATAAATCTGCTGATAGTAATTCATGTAATTTCCGGGCTCACTTGAAGTTAAAATTCTTTCTGTCACTGAATTTTCATTAAAATAATTTAAGATTCCGTCGGCTTCTTTCAAAGGTTTCATCCAGTTTTCACCGTAGGTTGGAATTGCTCCTGCAACCAGTTCGTTTTCCTGATCATCAGTTCTTTCCTGTAAAAAGCTTCCGTTGCTGCCATGAATTTTGTAAGCATAATGATCTTCTTTGGTAAATACCGAAGATTTTAGTCTTACTCTTAATTTATCTTTATAGTAAAGAATAATTTCAAAATAATCATTGGCAAAATTTTCACCTTTCATAGAGAAAACGTCGGCAAAAAGCTTTTCAGGATAGCCAAAAAACTGTGTTGCCTGATCTACAAGATGCGAACCTAGATCATGCACAGAACCCGAACCGCTTAACTCAGGATTTTCTTTGTGCTCTTTTGCACTAGGTTCAGTTCTGAATCGGTCAAAACGGATTTCTACCTCTTTTATATTCCCTAGTTTTCCTTCAGCCAAAATTTTCTGTACCTGAAGATAATCACGATCGAATCTTCTGTTTTGATAAACACTTAGAAATAGATTTTTGCTTTCAGCTAAATTAACCAGTTCCTGAGCTTCAGAAACAGTTACCGTGAATGGTTTTTCAACAATAACATTTTTTCCTGCCTCCAAAGCCATTTTCACATATTCATAATGAGTTTGAACCGGAGTATTTACCACCACAACTTCTAGATCTGCATTTTTCAGCATTTCTTCTACCGAACGGTAGATTGTTGCATCGGGATAATCAATTTTAGATTCTTCTTTTGAACGTTCTACGATTGCTGTGAGAAAAAATCCCGGATGTTGCTTTAAAAATGGTGCGTGAAATACTTTACCACTCATTCCGAAAGCACAAAGACCTACTTTTACCAATTGCATAAGATTTATTTTGAACAAAGATATTTAAATTAAAAACAAAAAATTTGATGGATTTTTATACAGATGTGGTATGATAAAAATCAGAAATTTATTTTGAATTATTCTAAACAACAATCATACATTTGCGCATTATTTAAAATCACTCTAAATAACTAATGAAAAAACAAATTACCACATTAGGTTTTCTGATTATTTCGATAACAATCGGTGCACAACTAAAAAACACAGAAAGAGACACAATCAGAATAGAAAACATTGAAAATGTAAATATCTATAAAACCGGGAATCCTAATAAGATTACCCCAACCTCTACTAAAACCAATTTAACGGTAATGGAAACTCCGCAGCCAATTGCCATAGTTTCCCATGATATTATTGAGCAGCAACAGGCAAAACAGCTAAGTGATGTACTGCAAAATGTAAACGGAATGTATGTTACTTCTTCCAGAGGAAATTCTCAGGATAGTTTTGGAGGACGCGGTTTCATTTTGGGTAATGATAATATGTTTAAAAACGGATCAAGAATCAACAGTGGTGTTTTTCCGGAAGTAAGCGGATTAGAAAGAGTGGAAGTTCTAAAAGGTGCAAATGCCATGCTTTACGGAAATACTGCTGCAGGAGGCGTGATCAACATGGTTACCAAAAAGCCGAAGTTTGATTTCGGAGGAAGCATTGGTTTGAATGCTGGAAGCTGGAACTCTTATAAACCAACCGTTGATATTTACGGACCGTTAACAAAAAATATTGCATTCAGAGTAAATGGAGCCTATGAATATGCTGAAAGTTTCAGAGATGTTGTACAATCTGAGAAATATTATTTTAATCCTTCTTTTCTTTTTAACTTGAGTCCGAAATCGCAATTAATTGTTGAAGCAGATTATCTTAAAAATAATTTCACACCCGATTTCGGAATCGGTGCAGTTGAAAACAAAGATAAAAGCTATTCCCTGAATACGGGATTAGGAAGAAATGTATTTCTGGGAACAGACTGGCAATACCAAGATGTTGAGCAGGTTTCTACCAACGTAACATTTAATCATCAGTTCGACGAAAAATGGTCGTTGAATTCTACCGTTTCTTATCAGAATTATACAAAAAATTATTTTTCTACAGAAAGAGTTCAGTGGGGTTTCACGGCAAATCCTAACCGACTTTCATGGAACAGACCGTTAAACAGAACTTATAATGAGCAAAATTATACGTCAGCACAGGTGAACTTGAATGGTGAATTCAATACCGGAAGCATTAACCATAAAGTTTTGATCGGAGCTGATGCAGATTATGGTGTTGCTGATTCTTATACTTATTTTAATCCTGCCAATAATAAAAATTACGGTACTAATTATTTTTATGGAACAAACGGAGGAACAGATCTTCTTTATTTAGACAATCCTGCAACCTGGGCAAGCGGAAGTATGCCTGATTCTCAGAAATTGGAAAAAACACGAGTTAATACCAGAAGAATCGGAGTTTACGCTCAGGATTTTGTAAGTCTTACCAAAGAATTTAAAGTAATTGCAGGATTGCGTTGGTCTTACATTGAAAATATGCCGACATTAAATACCAAATTCAAAACAGGAGTAAAAAGCGAAGTAAACAATTCGGCAACTTCTGATCAGGCTGTTTCACCGAAAGTAGGTATTGTTTATAATCCTAATGAAAATCTTTCTGTATTTGCAACGTATACCAATTCTTTTGCAGCCAATACAGGATTAGATGCTTTCACCCTACAATCTTTAAAGCCATCAATGATAGACCAGTATGAAGTTGGTGCAAAGAAAAATATATGGAACAATGCACTTGCTGTAAACCTTTCTGTTTATCAGATTTCATATAGAGATTTTTATCAGGCATATGTAGATCCTGCAACCAATTTAGCATCCACCGACCCAAGAAATTTAAAAGAATTTGTCGGTAAAATGAGAAGCCGAGGAGTAGAACTGGATATTACAGGAAATCCTACAACTAATTTGTCTATTATCGGAGGATTTTCTTACAACAATTCTGTGTATTTAGATACTCCTGAAAAAGTTGGCTATGTTGAAAAACAGAGATTGGTAAGAACGCCTGCAACAACTGCAAACCTATCTGTATTTTATACATTTACGAGAGGAATAAAAGGATTAAAAATCGGAGCCGGAGCTTATTATATCGGCGACAGACTTGCAGGTTGGAATGATACAAAAACAGGAGCCAACAGTTTAGCGACCAGAAACGGAGTCAGTAGATCTTTTGAATTAAAAGATTTTACGACAGTTTCTATATCGGCAGGTTACGAATGGAAGAAATTCATGATTCAGGCGAAAGTCGGAAATTTATTTGATGTTGAAAATTACAATGTTCACGAAAACTATTCAGTAAATCCTATCACACCAAGAAATTACTATTTCACATTAACATACAAGCTTTAAATTATTATTAAAATAATTTTTCAGTTCAGAGTGGAAGTTGCAATTTTGCAGCTTTCACTTTTGAATTTTTACAACCTTTATTAAATATGGATAAAATTAAAGATACAAGAAGTTTCATGAGGATTACCCACCGTTATCTGGGGTATTTCATGGCAGGAATAATGGTCATCTATGCTTTGAGCGGAGTTTTACTGATCTACAGAGATACAGATTTTTTGAAGAGAGAAAAGATTTATGACAAAATAATTGCCAAAAACCTGTCTGAAAAAGAGCTTGAAAAAGAACTGAAGATCAAGAATTTTGAAATCATTAAAACTGAAAATAATATGGTTCAGTTCAAAGAAGGATCTTACAATTCTCTTACAGGAAAAGCACATTACACAAAAAAAGAACTTCCACTTGTTTTAGATAAAATGACCAAGCTTCATAAAGCAAAATCTGCTGATCGCTTGTCTCCGTTAAATGCATTTTTCGGGATCTGTTTATTTTTCTTTGTACTATCAAGTTTCTGGATGTTCAATCCTAAAAGTAAGCCTTTTAAAAGAGGAATTAAATTTGCCATTGCTGGTTTAGTGATATCTATCATACTTCTGTTGGTATAAATGTACTTCCTGATAATTATAACTGTACTTTTTATTTTTTTAATAATAAACTTATCTCAAATAAATGAAAAAATCTCCCTGAAATTAACTGAGTGGCACATTAATTGGATTTCAGTTTTCATCAAAAATAATAAACATTAATTATTAAAATTATAAATTATGAAAAAGTTAATCTTTACAGGAATATTAGCTATCGCAGGTTTAGCTACTACAGCAAATGCACAGATCCAAAAAGGTAACTGGATGGTAGGAAGTAGCTTGCTTTCAAGTAATTTCGGTTTAAATACAGGAGCTGGATATGATATTAAACTTCAACCGAGAGCAGCTTATTTTGTAGAAGATAATGTTGCTGTTGGGGGATATGTTACTTTAGGATTTTCAAAACCGGGAGCAGGACAATCTACACAGTTTGATTACGGAGTTGGAGCTTTAGGTCGTTACTTCCTTTCTCCGGGTGAAAAAGGAGTTGATAATTTATTAAACCATGGTCGTTGGTTCTTCGAAGGTAACGTAGGTGTTGGAGGTTTCAATGTTGAAAACGGTATTTCTACTACAGGTTTAGATTTCGGAGTTGGACCAGGTTATTCATACTTCATCACACCAAATATCGGTGTTGAAGGATTGGTAAAATATAATGGGGTAACTGGTTTCGGTAATGAAGGACTTACTTCAAGAATCAGTTTTAATGTTGGTTTCAGTATTTACTTGCCAACTTCAAAAGCTAAAGACGTTGCAAACGACGTAAGATAAGGATAAACTATTATCATAATAAACTACAAAAGCGGTTCAGAAAATTTCTGAGCCGCTTTTTCAATTAAAACTAAACTATATATAATAAATAAAAAATCTAAGCCTATTTATTGGGTTGCGGTGTATATCGCAAATAAGGTTTTATTTCGGTAACCCCTTTCGGGAAAATATTTTTGGCATCTTCTGTAGAAATTGCAGGTGGAATAATGACGTCATCACCATCATTCCAGTTTACGGGAGTTGCGATTTTATGAGAATCTACCAATTGTAATGAGTCTAAAACTCTGTTGATCTCATTAAAATTTCTTCCTGTAGAAGCAGGATAAGTAATGATTAATCTAACTTTTTTCTCAGGATCGATAATCAATAAAGAACGAACAGTTGCCGTTGCAGAAGCATTTGGGTGAATAAAATCATAAAGCTCTGAAACTTTTCTGTCTTTATCTGCAATGATCGGAAATTTCACTTCCGTGTTCTGAGTTTCATTAATATCTTCAATCCATTTTTTATGATCTTCTACTCCATCTACACTCAAAGCAATCACTTTCGTATTCTTCTTTTCAAAATCAGCCTGTAATTTTGAAGTAAAACCTAACTCTGTCGTACAAACCGGAGTAAAATCTGCAGGATGAGAAAACAAAATTCCCCAGGAGTTTCCTAAATATTCATAAAAATCAATATTTCCTATTGTTGAATCTGCCTGAAAGTTGGGTGCGGTATCTCCTAGTTTGATTGACATAATATTTTGTTTTATTAGTCTACAAATTTAATAGACTTTTTGTAACTGGCAAAATTTTTGCTTAAAAAAAATCTTAAAATAAAAATTTATTTCACGTTTATGGAAAATGGCTGGAGTTATATTGATACGGTTTACAAAGTATTAGAAAACTGGTATTTCGCTTTTGCGAAGATTACCCCAAAACTTGTAGTAGGAATTCTGGTTTTCAGTTTTTTCTTAATAACAAGTAAATACCTGAGTAAACTTGCAGTGAAAATCATGCACAAAGTATTTCCCAAGAGCAGAAATGAAGGTTCGGTTTTAACGATAATCGGTGTTTTCAGATTTATTATTATTCTGATGGGAACTTTTATCGCCCTTGAAATTATGGGATTCAGCGGTTTTCTGTGGAAATTTATCGGAAGTTTAGGAGTTGCAGGGGTTATTGCGGGAGTCGCTTTGAAAGATCTTGTTTCTAGTATTTTTTCAGGAATGTTGATTGGCATTGATAAAGCTTTTAAAGTAGGTGATTATATTATTCTCGGAAACAACTCAGGAACAGTGATGGATATTGGTTTTCTGACAACAAAAATTATCAGTGATGACGGAAAGAAGGTATATATTCCGAACCAGGTGATTTTTAATGCTCCTTTCTCAAATATTACAGCATCACCGCAAAGAAAAATTATTTTAGACTTTGAAATACCGGCAGATGAAGATATTGCAAAAGCACAAGAGGGAATTTTAGATGTAATTAAAAATCTTGACAATATTGATCGTATAGAAACTTCTGAAGTAATTTTCACAAGCTTAAAGCAGGGAATTTTCACCCTACAGGCAAAATTCTGGATTGCTGTAGGTTCTAATATGGTTCATATAAAAAGTGAAGCATTGATGAAAATAAAACAACGATTGGATCAAGACGGAATTCCTTTGGTAACACCGACCAGCATAAATTTGATTAGTCAAAATAATGATCAGCAAATTGCTAAGGATTAGTTCGAAAGTTAAAAATCCGTCTCAGCTTTGGCCGAGACGGATTTTTTATATTGTTTAACCCGTAGTGCATTATCACACAATAGCTATTTTAATATTATTCATTTTTCTTTTATAAACAAAAACATTTATGAATTGGATAAATGTGAGTGTCATTATTTTACTTAGTATTCTTGTTTTGAATCCA